>CAZKUR010000040.1:0-1744 GCA_964556005.1 uncultured Ignavibacteriaceae bacterium
TATTGGAATACAGTTCAATCACTTGTACTAAACTACAATAGTTTTTATTATACAAACGGTAATCCCGATAACCTAATAGCTAATTATAAAACTAATTATGGAAATGTAACAATACAAAATAATATAGAAGGTTTTAATGGTAGTACAATAAAATTCAAAGACCCCTGGCTGGTTGATTATGATGATGAACCTTATGGGATGCGGAACCGTGGAGGTAGCGCTTTATTAAAAGATGTGAATTCGCCTTTTAACCCTTCTTTAGGTTCTCAGTATCATGGTATTTTCTTAAATCAAAGCGGACCGCCAAATTGGTCCACGCCATATTACTCTGTTAGTGCACAGCAAATAAAAACGGTAAACGGTTCAACTGCATTCTTTAACGGCTGGAGCGCTTCGGGTGCTACACTTCAGCAGGTTGATCCTAATCCTTCAGGATTTGACCAAAAAGCCGTTGTTTTTACCTCATCTGGTGCAACTGTTACTGCTAATTATAGTTACAGCTTAATAACTATAAATACTACAGTTCCAGCGGGTACATACAACATAGCGGGCAGCTTAACGGTTCAATCAGGGGCAACGTTAACAGTAAACTCAGGCGCAACTTTTAAGTTTCCTTCCGGTTCCGGTCTTATTGTTAACGGTAAACTTGTTTCAAACGGCGCAGTATTTACTTCGCCGAACGGAAGCGACTGGAAGGGCATTACACTTAACAGCGCAAACAACTCATCCATACAAAATACGACAATATCGTATGCGCTATCTCCTGTTATAATAAATTCTTCAAGCGGCGTAACCATCAGCGGATGTACAATGAACCACTCCGCCTTTTATGATAACAATCCCGATCAAGCTGCCGCAATTCAAGTTAACAGTTCATCACCGACAATAAGCACAAATACAATTGAAGGACAAGTTGACTCCTGGAACGGAGTAAGATTTGCATCTCAAAGTTCAGGCCTCTTATTTAATTGCACTATAGAAAATCTGGGTTTTGGAAACGGCGTTATCATCCAGGGAGGTTCAAGCCCGACGATTTCGAATAACACAATAACTAATAATCTTTACCACGGTATTACAGTATATCATAACGGAGCTGCAAACCCTCAAATTATTTTTAATAACGTAAGCAACAGTTATCTTCATAATTATGTAGGAATATATTTTCAATACTCAACAGGTACCGTAAGATCCAACAGCGTCAATCACTTTGCTTACGGATGCTGGTGCCGGTATTCTTCTTCGCCCAATTCGGGCGGAGCTAATCAGAGGGGCGACAATATTTTTACTCTGAATACCGATGGTATCGCTGCAACGGACAACAGCTAACCGTATTTTGATATCAATGGTTATCCGCCGAGAGTTCCATATTACGGAGTCTGCAATCAAATATACGGTAATACAACTTATGATGCACTCGCTTCACGCTCAAGCAATATATCGGCTGAGGTAAATTGGTGGGGACAATCTCCGCCTAATACAAACAAGATGTACACGGATGCAACATCTTCTATCAGTTATTACTATTGGGAACAATCGTCAAACGATTGCCCGCTTATCGGGCCATCGGCACCTGTGTATACTAATAACGATATATATTCAAACGGAATCAAGGTTAACATGCTTCCCGATTCTTTAATCAACCAAGCATTGTTAAATAAAATCATGGGCCATTATACTGCCGCTGTTTCAATTTGCAAAGCCTTGCTGAAGGCTAATGTGTCTAATCATTTTAAAACTGCTGCAT
>CAZKUR010000040.1:1754-2427 GCA_964556005.1 uncultured Ignavibacteriaceae bacterium
TTATACTATTTAATATTTTTCAATTATCAAAAGATAATGATATTGTAAACGATCTTGCCGGTTACGGTTCACTCAATAACGGTTTGGGAATCAAAGCCAAAGAACTTCTGGCATCGGCTCTCATAGGACAAGGAAAGCTTGCTCAGGCAAAATCAATTGCGGATAGTATTATTCGGCATATCCTGATTCCGAATCTGTTAAACAAGCATTATTTATTTTAACTTCCTTAAACGGATACGACCACAATTATTCTAATGTATCTTTAGCCGCACTTAACCAGCTCATGACAGACTATAGTTCCTCAATTGATTCCGGTCTGATTGTTATGCTCGGAGGTTTTAACGGAAACTTTCTTCCCGGTGCCCCAAAACTGTTAAGTCAACAGAACGGACAAAATAATAACAAGTTAAGCTTTAAGCTGGGAAACTACCCCAATCCTTTTAATCCGACTACAACAATAGCTTATGAGATTCCTAAAGATGGGTTAGTTACATTGAAAGTATATGATATACTTGGCAGAGAAGTCATCACACTTGTAAATGAGTTTAAAAACGCAGGAAGATATAATGTGAATTTCAATGCGGGTAATCTTGCCAGCGGAATATACTTTTACCAGTTGCAGGCTGGCGATTTTATTCAAGGTTACAAAGTGTTGGCGGAATATCCGTCAGAA
>CAZKUR010000040.1:2437-34339 GCA_964556005.1 uncultured Ignavibacteriaceae bacterium
CAAAAGCCCGGTATTCATTCGGTGATTTTTAATGCTAAGAATCTTGCATCCGGAGTTTATTTATACCGTATAATCACGGATAAATGGTCTCAAACTAATAAAATGTTATTATTAAAATAATTATTGAGGTTAAACCAAAAATTATATCTCTTTAGTGAGTAAGACCAAACCAATGGAAATCATTTTTCCCCACAAACTCAATAAATATTTTTCAGAGTATTAATATTTTTTATTTCTCCCGCTACAATTAATGTATCGTTTTCTGTAATGACGTATCCCGGGTTCGGTATTGCGTTTACCTTTTCTCCTTTCTTTGTTTTCGTTTTAACCGATAAAACATCCACACCGAATTTAACTCTAATATTTAAATCACGTATTGATTTACCGATAAAAGATTTCGGAGGATTTATTTCGTCAATTGAATATCCCTCCATGAAGTGTACACTTGACGATTCATCTTTCATAGTAATGCTGCTTGCCAGGTTAGATGTTAATTCCACTCTTTCAATTTCTTTGTCGTATGCATCCTGAACATCTTTCCGCCAAATCATTCCGATAACTTTATTTGAACCGTTTTCTTCAATCACCGGCAGACCGCTGTATTGAAGTTCCTTTAATTTTTCGAGGGCTGTCCTGCAATTATCGGCTGGCGTTACCGTTTCAAAATTCGGGTTTGCAATATCGCCTGCAATGAGCAGGTTTTGTAATGAATCTTTTTCAAATAAATAATCTTTTATGTCGTTAAGACTCAGCATCCCCCTGATTGTTCCTCTATCATCGGTTACCGGAAAATCGGAATCTTTAGCACGGAGGACATTGTTGACAAGCTTGCTGAAATTTTCCGATACATTTACTGAACTGAATTTATCGGTATAAACATCTTTAACGTAAATCGATTCAAGTACATTTGTTTCAACTCCTTCTTTTATACCGATATTCTTCAGAACAAGCTTGAGAGTGTATATAGATTCCCTGGAAAACCTTGCTGAAAGAATTGTACTTATAATGCACGTAACCATCAGAGGTAATATAATCTTATAATCATTAGTCAGTTCAAAGACAATTATAATTGCAGTAATAGGGGCTCTTGTTGTTCCTGCAACCATTCCACCCATAGCAACAAGTGCATAAGCCCCGGGCGTAGCTGTAGTTTCGGGAAATACGGTATGCACCAAATAACCGAAAAAGTATCCCACCATTGCACCCATAAAAAGTGAAGGCGCAAAAATTCCCCCCGAACCGCCGGAACCTAGTGTAATCGAAGTTGCAATTATTTTTACAAAAATTAGTGCAAGAGCTACTTCCCACAACATTTTTCCGTACAATGCGTCGTTGATGGTATCGTAACCGACACCCATTACATAAGGAAAAAATAATCCTATAACTCCCACACCGATTCCACCGACAGCAGGTTTCAGCCATTCGGGGAAATTAAATTTGTTATCAAAAAAATCTTCTGTAAAGTACAACGATTTAATAAATCCAAATGAAACCAAACCGCATAACCCTCCAAGGACAAAATAAAATACTATTTCATACGGAGAGGCCAGTCTGTATTTCGGAACCATAAAAGCAGCAAAGTCGCCTTCGAACATTCTCGAAATTACAGTAGCCATCACTGAAGAAATAACGATGGGAGAAAATTGAGCAACTGCAAAATCCATTAATATAATTTCAACGGCAAAAAGTGCACCCGCAATAGGTGCATTGAATGCGGCTGCAATACCGGCAGCAGCGCCGCATCCTACTAAAGTTTTTAATCTCTTAGCAGGCACTCGCGCAAATTGCCCGACCATAGAACCAAGGCTTGACCCAATCTGAATAATCGGTCCTTCCCTTCCAACCGAACCGCCGCTGCCGATGGAAATAGCAGAAGCAATTGCTTTGATGAAAGCAACCCTTGGACGAATCGCTCCTCCTTTTAATAAAATTGCCTGCATTACTTCAGGAACGCCGTGTCCTTTTGCTTCAGGTGCAAAAAAGTAAATAATAGGCCCGATTATAATTCCGCCAATGATTGGAGCAAGCAAAACTATATACCAGGGACTGCTCATTATATTTTGCAGTACGGTTCCCGGCCCCGGAAAACTTAACTCAGATATTCCTTTAATCATTGCCCGAATACCAATACCGGAAAAGCCGCCGAGTATCCCGATAATTATTGCAATGATTATCATGAAGGTATGTTCGGTCATCTTTGCTTTTTCAAACAAAGCCGACGTATGGTAGGATGATTTTGAAATGAACTTTTTAAGAGATGTTCGGTTCACGTTTTCATCTCCGGAAGATCAATAGTAGAGAAGATTCTCCCGTTTATCCTTTCTATATTTTCAGTAAATATTTTTTTATGCAGTTATAACTTTACGGACACACCCAATATAAAAGATTTTTTCTTTAAATCCGCAAAATTATTTTCTATTCCCAAATAAAAATTAACGGGTAAATCAATGTTTGAATGTTTTGTATTCTCTCTTCGTAAAACTTTCTCGAACGATAATTTAAACCCGGGATTCGCCAAATCAGCCGAAGATGAGTCTGCTTTTTGACTGCCTGTAGTATCTTTTTCCTGGATAAAGAATTTATATACGAGCAGTGAAGCGACTGCAACTCCGCATAAAACGAACATTGTAGTTGCAAGTGTATGACTGCTTCCACTGCTGTTGTCTGTGTTACTGCTGCCGCCTGAGCCAGGTACATTTTCAACATGATAAAGTGATTGCGCATAAGTCAAATTACCGGGACCAATGGACTGAAACCCGAATATTGAAGCAATTAAAAAAGTTAATATCATCCCTGTAAATTTATTTTTCATTTTATATTCTCCTTAAAGAATAAATTCACTTATAAATCTATGTAATAATTTAAAATGTTCAGTTTAATGCTTTAAAGTAATTTTTTTTAACTACCGGCACAAGATTAAAATATCGATAAATTAAATTATTCAAATTAATTTTTACTTAATATAAAAATTCCGTTAAACAATAATTACTTTTTCAGGTTTTTCTCGTTAAAAAGACTTAAATTTGAGGATTAAATTTTTCATTTTCTAACCTCGCTTGGGGAGAGTGAAATAAAATTAAAACAAAATAACTCGAACTAAAGGAGATCTTTTTATGGCTCGCAAAAATGTTCTGATAATGGGCGCGGCAGGTCGCGACTTTCACAACTTCAACGTTTACTTCAGAGATAACGAAGATTATGATGTAAAAGCTTTTACAGCTACACAGATTCCAAATATCGAAGGCAGGAATTATCCGGCCGCTTTGGCAGGGAAACTTTATCCTAAGGGAATTAAAATTTACGAAGAAGCGAAGTTAACTGAATTAATTAAAAAAATGGATATACATGAAGTTGTCTTTTCATATTCTGATGTTCCATTTAATTATGTTATGACAAAAGCTTCTATTGTAAATGCGGCAGGCGTCTCATTCAGATTAATGGGTGCAGATGAAACAATGGTAAAAAGCACCAAACCTTTAATTGCAGTACTTGCAGTTAGAACCGGCAGCGGTAAATCTCAAACTTCAAGAAAAATTGTTGAGATTTTAAGCGCGGCAGGAAAAAAAGTTGTCGCTATCCGTCACCCAATGCCTTACGGCGATCTTGTTAAACAAAAGGTACAGAGATTTGCAACTTATGCAGATCTTAAAAAACATAAATGTACAATAGAAGAGATTGAAGAGTATGAACCGCATGTTGCAAGAGGCGGAGTAATTTACGCCGGTGTTGACTATGAAGCTATCCTAAGAGAAGCGGAAAAAGAAGCGGATATTATTTTATGGGACGGCGGAAACAACGATACTTCGTTCTATAAAGCCGATTTAACTTTTACAGTTGTCGATCCGCATAGACCGGGAAATGAAATGACTTATTACCCGGGAAATACTTCTTTAAGAATGGCCGATGTTGCAATCATAAATAAAATTGATACTGCAGATGAAGCAAATATATTAACCGTTAGAAATAATATTTATTCGGTAAATCCGAAAGCTGTTATTATTGAAGGCGCTTCACCTGTTAAAGTTGAAAAACCGGAATTGGTCAGAGGAAAGAGAGTGCTTGTTGTAGAAGACGGTCCCACTTTAACACACGGCGAAATGAAATACGGCGCAGGAACAATTGCTGCACAAAAACTCGGCGCTGCAGAAATAGTTGATCCGAGACCTTATACCGTAAAATCAATTACGGCCACTTATAAAAAATATCCGAAAATAGGAATCCTTCTACCTGCAATGGGTTACGGTGATGCACAAATGAAAGATCTTGAAACAACGATTAACAAAACCGACTGCGATTCGGTTATTATCGGTACACCTATTGACTTAAGTCGTTATATCAAGATAAACAAACCATCAACACGTGTTAAATACGATTTACAGGAAATCGGCGATGTTACACTTGAAAGTATTTTGAAGGAAAGAAAATTTCTTTAATCAGAAATCAATAAACTTTAACAAACCCGCAGGAGAAATTTTCTTGCGGGTTTTTTAATTCTATGTTCAATCATTTTTGATAGATTCATTTACCAATCAGCCTTATCATCTCTTGCACCGCTTCTTTCATACCGACAAATACCGCTCTTGCAATAATTGCATGACCTATACTTACTTCATCGATTTCGGTAAGCTCCTTAAATATTTTAATATTCTGATAGTCAAGACCGTGACCTGCATTTACACCAAGTCCTAATTTTTTTGCATGCTTAACTGCGATTCTCACTTTATCCAGTTCATCGAATTGCTCTTCCTCGGAAACAGCATTGGAAAAAGGACCTGTATGAATTTCAATAAAGTCTGCTTCAATTTCTGCTGCAGCATCTATTTGGTTTAAATCAGGTTCGATGAATAATGAAACTTCTATATCCGAATCGTGCAGTTGCAAAATTGTATCTTTTAATTTACTGATATTGTCCAAAACATTTACGCCGCCTTCGGTTGTCAGTTCCTGTCTCTTTTCCGGAACGATGGTAGATAAATCAGGAACAACATCGCAGGCTATTTTTATAATTTCATCCGTGGCCGCCATTTCGAGATCGAGCTTGGTCGTTACGAGTTCGCGCAGAAGCCTTACGTCCCTCTCATTTATATGCCTTCTGTCTTCTCTAAGGTGTGTGACAATTCCGTCAGCGCCTGCCTGCTCGGCAACGAGTGCTGCGGTAATAGGATCCGGCTGCATTTCTCCCCTTGCATTTCTAATTGTTGCTATATGATCTACGTTAATTGATAATCTCATTTTTTTACCTCAGAAAATTTCTTTTATAATGTGAATTAAAGATGAAACACCTACTCCGAATTCGTTTGCCCTGTACCTCAAAGTTGAAAAAAAATCAATGCTAAACATAACACTCATGTGTACAATAACGCCATAAAAAATTGATCTTGTTCGCAATGCTAAAATACCAAGTGCAATTCCTCCTATTATCGCACTAAAAGTTTCGGCTGCAGGTTTTCCGTTGTGTAAAATTACAAACGGAATCATCTGGATCAATACTGCATAATATCCGAATTTTTTTTCCAATCCGAAAAGCAAAAATCCTCGCCAGATAAATTCCCATGCAAATAAGTAAACAAAAATAGCTAATTCAAAAATTAAAAAAACATCCCAGGAGTTTCTCGCCGAGTTAAGCTGCGGGTAGGTTGAACTAAAATCTTTTGAAGCAGAAACAAACCATATTATCGGAATCATAATAATTACAAATAATCCGGCTATTTTCAAACCGGCTTTATAATCACCGAATCTTAATCCATAGTCTTTTGGCTTTTCACGAAGAAGTAAAACTATAATTAATGTTCCAAGAATGAAATAAGTAAAGAAGTCACCAAAAAACCAGTAAAAATATTCGTACAAATAAACATTAGGATTGAATTGCAGTAGATTAAAAAAATTGTTTCTGAAAAAACCTCTTGAAGTGTAATACCAGGAAATTGTTTGTAATACGGCAACAGAGATTAATATAATTACAACTTTTTTATCAAGCGTTTTAATTGAATTCAGCAGTTTCCCGAATTCGGTTTGGAAGGAAAATTTTTCGTTATTCATTAGGTTTATTATTTTTTTTCTTAATCATTAAAATACAAAGAGATGCAGTATCTTTATAGAAAAAGTTCACCCATTAAAATTTATTAGAAAATTGATTGATTTCAACAATTGTTGACTCCGAATATAAATCACAAAGTGTCTCGAATCTACATTTTTTTAAACTCAAGGTCTTGATTCTTTTTAAGTACAATTATATATTAGCACTCGCTATTTAAGAGTGCTAACAACAATTTAAAAAACTAATAATAGGAGCTAAAAATGGGCAAAATCAATTTGAAACCATTAGCAGACAGAGTTATAGTAAAACCTAAGGAAGCAGAAGAAAAAACTAAAGGCGGAATTATTCTGCCGGATACAGCGAAAGAAAAACCGGTTGAAGGTACAATCGTAGCTGCCGGCCCGGGAAAAGTTACCGATGATGGAAAAACCATTAAGCTTGAAGTAAAAGTAGGTGATAAAGTTCTTTACGGAAAATACAGCGGTTCCGAAGTTACCGTTGAAGGTGAAGACTATTTAATTATGCGTGAGAGCGACATCTTCGCTATTATCGACTAAAAAAGTTTTTATAAAAATATAATCGGAGGAAAAAAATGTCATCAAAATTAATTGAATTTGATGTTGAAGCCAGAAATAAGCTTAAAAAAGGCGTTGACAAATTAGCCAACGCCGTTAAAGTTACATTAGGACCGAAAGGACGTAATGTAGTATTAGAAAAAAAATTCGGTGCACCAACCGTAACTAAAGACGGTGTCTCCGTTGCAAAAGAAATTGAACTTGAAGACGCAGTCGAAAACATGGGCGCACAGATGGTTCGTGAAGTTGCTTCCAAAACCAGCGACGTTGCAGGCGACGGAACAACTACAGCAACAGTTCTCGCGCAGGCAATTTACCGTGAAGGTTTGAAGAATGTTACCGCCGGTGCAAACCCGATGGACTTAAAAAGAGGAATCGATCTGGCAGTTACAAAAGTTATTGAGCATTTAAAATCAATCAGCAGAGAAGTTGAAGGAAGAAACGAAATTGCACAGGTCGGCGCTATTTCGGCAAATAATGATAAATCAATTGGTGATTTAATCGCAGACGCTATGGAGAAAGTCGGGAAAGACGGCGTTATTACTGTTGAGGAAGCAAAAGGTACAGAAACAGCATTAGATGTAGTTGAAGGTATGCAGTTCGATCGCGGGTACCTCTCCCCATATTTTGTCACCGACACTGAAAATATGGAAGCAGCACTTGAAGAGCCTTTCATATTAATTCACGACAAAAAAATCTCCGCTATGAAAGATCTTTTACCAATCCTCGAAAAAATCGCACAGCAGGGAAAATCACTTTTGATCATTGCGGAAGACCTTGAAGGTGAAGCTTTAGCTACTTTAGTAGTAAACAAAATTCGCGGCACTCTTAAAGTTGCAGCAGTTAAAGCTCCTGGTTTCGGTGATAGAAGAAAAGCTATGCTTGAAGATATCGCAGTTTTAACAGGCGGCACGGTTATTTCAGAAGAGCGCGGATTCAAGCTTGAAAATGCTACAGTTTCTTATTTAGGCAGCGCTAAAAAAATTGTCATCGATAAAGACAATACTACAATCGTTGAGGGTTCCGGAAAACAGGATGAAATAAAGAAAAGAATAAACGAAATAAAAGCCCAGATCGATAAAACTACTTCCGATTACGATAAAGAAAAACTGCAGGAAAGATTAGCTAAACTTTCCGGTGGAGTTGCAGTATTAAAAATCGGCGCTTCTACCGAAGTTGAGATGAAAGAAAAGAAAGCCCGCGTTGAAGATGCGCTGCATGCAACCCGTGCAGCAGTTGAAGAAGGTATCGTACCGGGCGGCGGTGTTGCTTTTGTTAGAGCCATTCTGAAACTCGAAAAACTTGAAGGTGATAACGAAGATCAATCTACCGGAATTAGAATAATTGAAAAATCTCTTGAAGAACCTTTAAGACAAATTGTGAATAATGCCGGGATTGAAGGTTCTGTCGTCCTTCAAAAAGTAAAAGAAGGAAAAGATGATTTTGGTTTCAATGCCGCTACTGAAAAATATGAAAACCTGATGAAAGCAGGAGTTATCGATCCTACTAAAGTTACCAGGACTGCTTTAGAGAATGCAGCTTCGGTTGCAGCTTTGCTTATCACCACTGAAGCAGTTGTTTACGAAAAGAAAGAAAAAGAACAGCCGATGCCACCTATGCCGGGCGGTGGAATGGGTGATATGGGCGGAATGTATTAATAGCCGTTTCACCTGTAATAATTATCCGGGCGGGATTAAAATCCCGCCTTTTTTATTTTAAATCCGGCGGAATGATTATTGATACTATCTAATAGATTTTGAATTATATAAAATCAAACGCAGTATAATTCTAAATAAAATCCTAAGATATTGAATGCAGTCACGCAAAATGGCTCTTTGCTTAGAACTATACCTATATCTTCAAAAGAAGGATTATATTGAAAAATATTTTAAATATACATTTAACTTTTACTGGGAAGAATAAATGAGCCGCATAAAATCAATTATTATTTTTTGAAAAAATTTCAAACAAATGTATACTTATAAAAATGACTCTATCGAGCTTATAAAGGACACTTTTAAACATCTTAAAAATGGGCGGTTTAAAATGGCTCTTACTTCTGCGCAAAAAATATATATCGATTTGCCGGAGGATCCAATCGTTCTATCTTTCTTTGCATGGGCAAACCTGGAAAACGGAAATCCGACTTATGCCTTAGAACTTGCCGACCTTGCAGTGATGTATTCACAGGGTGATTTGGCTCCTAAGCTTTACCGTGGATATTTTCTTTATAGAATGGGAATTTATAAAGGCGCTTTAAAAGATTTTGAAATTATTAAAACAGAAAACCGGGAATTATATTATTGGTCTCATTTGAACAAAGCGAGGGTACTTGCGGCAGAAGGCCATTTTGAGGATGCTTTACTCTTAGCGGACAAGCTTTGCAGCAATGGCAAAGCTGGCGAGAATCCTTTCCGGTATGTTAAAGATTTAATAATAAAATGCACCGAGTTTCACAATCCAAAAATTATAAAAAGAAATAAAAAGATTCCCTCTTATTTAAAAGATGCTGCTGATGCTTTCGAAAACAAAGAATACTGGTTTTCACTCAAGATATCAAATGAAATACTGCAAAACTCCTGTTCACAAGATGAACTGCGAAAATCGGTTATCATATTGATAAGTTCATTTTTAAATACTTTTCAATTTAAATTAGCATATAATAAAGCAGAAGAATTTAAATCGGAATTAAAAGACGATCCGGAGTTTCAAGAATTATATCAAAGAGTTCCGAAAAATTTCGGGCGAACCAAAAATTCCAACAATATACTTCCCGTAAAAAATGACCGTGTAAAAAAAATAAGTATTGGAATTGAAAGTGCGAGAGCTTTTAATTTAAACGCGGAAACAAACAGCGGTAAAAGAAAATATTTAAATCAGTTTGACGAAAAAAATCTTACATGCGTAGGAATTGAAACTATTGTAGTCAATCCGTACTATAAAAAAAGTTCTATGAATGTAAAAGGAACGGCTGTTTGGTACTTAAATGAGGTTGAATTAGGGCGAAATAATTTTACGCTTTATCTTGACAGCGACTGGGAAAAAGTGGAGTTTGTTCAAAGCCAGGGAAATGATTATTTCGATTACTGGACTACCGGCATAGGCCGGGTTGAAATTTACTTAAACGATGAATTAAAAGTAAATAAAAATTTCGACATAGCTTATGACGAAATTGGAGACGAAGAACCAAAGAAAAAATTTCAGCAGGCATTTACAAAATATTCGTATACAACAGGTACTGACAAATCCGGGATTAAAGTAATTCCCGGGGACGAAGCAGACCTTGAAACTTTACTGAATCAACTGAATGATTTTGTCGGATTGGATAGCGTTAAAAAAACGATGAGGAATTATGTTGATTATCTGCAATTCATTAATGAAAGGAAAAAATTGGGATTGCATACAAACGACAATCTTTCAATAAATTGTATTTTCCTCGGTAACCCCGGAACAGGCAAAACCACAATTGCAAGACTGATAGGGAAAATTTTCAAGTCTATGGGATTATTAAAAAACGGTCATACAATTGAAGTAGACAGAGCGTCATTAGTCGGTCAGTATATCGGCGAAACTGCGCAAAAAACAGAACAGGTGATAAAAGATGCAATGGGAGGACTGCTTTTTATTGATGAAGCTTACTCACTTTCTAAATCCGGGAACAAACAGGACTTCGGACAGGAAGCTGTCGACATCTTACTTAAAAGACTGGAAGATCATTCGGGTGAGTTTGCAGTAATCGCTGCCGGGTATCCGGAAGAAATGCAAACATTCATAAATTCCAACCCGGGTTTGAAATCAAGATTTCATTACCAATTTAATTTCGAAGATTATACGCCTGAAGAGTTAATTAAAATCTTCAATCAATTTGTAGAAAAAGAAGAATACAAATTAGACGAGGGTGCTCTTTTTCGTCTTCATAAAGAATTCACAAGTTTGTATAGGAAAAGGGATAAAAATTTTGGAAACGCAAGACTCGTAAAAAACTATTTTAATGAAATTAAGCTTCAGGTTGGAAAAAGATCTTTAATGTTCAGCAAAAATGAAATGACGAAAGAAAATTTATCGAAAATAATTGAAGAAGATATCCGGGAAGTATTTGAAAATGATACGGTAAAAAAAGTAAATATTAAAATCGACGAAGAGAAATTATCGAGAGCGTTGGATGAATTAAATAATCTTACAGGCCTTGAGCCGGTTAAAAAAGAAATTAATGAACTCGTAAAGCTTGCAAGGTATTTTAACCAGCAGGAAGAGAACCTGCAGGATAAATTTTCATTTCATTTTGTTTTTTCAGGGAATCCCGGAACAGGCAAAACAACGGTGGCAAGATTATTCAGCCGGATTTATTCTGCTCTTGGAATTCTTCCTAAAGGCCATTTAGTCGAAGCTGACAGGCAAGTATTGGTTGGAAATTATGTCGGGGAAACGGCAATTAAAACGTCCAAAATAATAGATGAGGCAATCGGCGGCACACTTTTCATCGACGAAGCATATTCACTTGTAAAACAGGGTGAATTAAAAAATTCCGATTTCGGATCCGAATCCATCAATACTTTAATAAAAAGAATGGAAGACAACAGGGGAAAATTTATTACAATTGCCGCGGGCTACACCGAGCAAATGAAATTATTTTTAGATAGTAATCCCGGGATCAAATCCCGTTTCACTCATGTAATTGAGTTTGAAGACTATACACCAAAGCAGCTTTTGGAAATTACTGAGGTTAAGCTTGCACTAAAAAATTATAAGCTCGGCAATGAAGTAAAATTATTACTCGAACAGCATTATAAGGAACTATACACTCAAAGAGACAGCTCATTCGGTAATGCAAGGTTGACAAGAAATCTTGCTGAAAAGATGATTAAAAATCATTTGTTGAGAATGTCCGAGCTTCCGGTTTCAGAAAGAACAAAGGACACCACAACTACAATCAATATTGAAGATATAAAAAACATAACTGCAGCGAAAAAAAAATTTGCAGTGGAATTACGGAACGAAAATATAGATAAATATTTAAATGAACTTGATAATCTTACAGGAATACAGGGGGTTAAGGATTCAATTAAAAAACTTGTAAAAAGTTTAAGAGTTGCTCGAATAAAAGAGGAACAGGGTGTTTCGGCCGTTTATAAAAATTTAAACAGCGTTTTTATGGGCAACCCCGGAAACGGCAAAAGAACAGTTGCAGGATCGATTGGAAGTATTTTGAGGGAAATGGGTATTCTGGCCAAAGGACATGTTATTGAAGCGGGGAAAACTGAATTATTGTCCGATTATCCCTGGGAAGCTAAATCAAAAATCATCTCGATAATTCAAAAATCTTTCGGCGGCATTTTATTTTTAAATGATATCGGAAGCATGTCGAATAACTCATTTGATTTTATACACGATTTAACCGGTTTACTAATAAAAGAAATGGAAGAGAAAAAAAATCAATTTGTTATTATCGCTGCCGGGAAACAGGATGAAACAATACATTTCTTAAATAACTATCCTTTGTTTAAAGCTCAGTTCAACAATTATTTTTATTTTGAAGATTTCTCACCCCGCCAGATGCTGGATATAGCTTTATCATTAACGGAAAAAAACGGTTACAAGCTTGACGAAGGTGCCTGGCAATTACTTTTAGATAGATTCGCCGGGAATGCTTATAACATACAAAACGGGCTGATGAATGCTCACTACATTGAAACAATAATTAATAAAAGCATTTCGAACCAGGAAGAAAGATTCGCTGCGGTAAGCAATATCCGGAATGAAGATTTATCAACGATAACTTTCGATGATATTAAAAAAATAAATTTGAATGAGCTGTAATTTCAATGTTCAGTTTTAAATAAGATTATCTTAATTGGCTTATGCTCATATGCCTACGATACAAACAAGAATAATTAAAATAATATTTATGCTTTTTTCATTTTAGTTTGAATGTATATATAAATTGATTATAGAAGATTTTAATCTTCAATATCTTTGGGATTTGTCGGTACTGATATGGTTCTAATTAAAAGATTAGAATCCACAATAACGGCGCTGAGCATATTTCCTGTATAAACAGATGTATCTGCATAAATTGCATTAGATGATTTGCTGTAATAAACACTGGAATGGCGGGTATGTCCGACTAACTGAAGCTTACCTATATCCAGAAGTTTCTCACGGGTCCAGAGAATTCCATGTTCGTTTTCAATATCTTTCTCAAGTAATTCTTTCAGAGTATCTTTTTTCTGCAAGAAATATTCAGGCAGTTTGGATTCATAATAAACTGAAACTCCGGCATGAGATAAAAAACAGTCTTCCAGGTTAAGATAAATCGGCGCTTTTTTTATGACTTCAAGGTGATCATGGATTTCGTTTATATGAGTGCTGTAAGATAAAAGAGTAGTTTCCGAGCCGTTGTAATGCCATGCCTTGCCTAATTCACTCGAAGGATTTTTTATATAAGAATAAAACATGTGATCGTGATTGCCTAATAAAAATGTAATATTATTCGAGATGACGAAACACATTACATCATAACTGAAGTTTCCGCGATCGACCAGATCTCCTACCGAATAAAATTTAATGCCGGGAAATTCTTTATCTACCCTATCGATTAATTCTTTTAAAGTATTATAACAACCGTGAATATCACCAATAACTGCAATCATTTTTATATTAATAAAATAATAATACTTATCTAAAAAAAATTAACCGGGCAATTATAAATAAAAATAAGATAAAACTTTCGATAATCAAAAATTTGAATATTAAACATGCAAATTTTTCCTGGCATAAGCTGTGAGTTCGTCCCTAAAGCTGGGATGAGCTATGCTGATCAGTGCTTTTGCTCTTTCCCTAATACTCTTTCCAAAAAGCTGAACAACTCCAAATTCTGTGACAACATAGTGAACATCACCTCGTGAAGTAACGACTCCTGCTCCAGCTTGAAGCATTGGAACAATGCGGGAAATTTTTCCATCTTTAGTAGTCGAAGGTAGAGCAATAATAGGTTTACCGCCTTCGGAATGAGCCGCACCGCGTATAAAGTCTACTTGACCACCGATCCCGCTGAATAACCGGGTTCCGATTGAATCAGAGCAAACCTGCCCGGTTAAATCAATCTCAATTGCTGAATTTATTGCGACCATATTTTTATTTTGTGCAATCACAAATGGGTTATTCACATATTCCTGGCGGTGAAATTCGATAACAGGATTGTTATCAATAAAATCATATGATTTCTTTGTGCCTAAGACAAAACCGGCAATTATTTTTCCTGAGTGAAGAGTTTTTTTCTCACCATTTATTATTCCCGCTTCAACCAGCTCAATTACACCGTCAGAAAACATTTCCGTATGAATACCTAAATCTTTACTGTTCTTTAAGTATTTCATTACAGAATCAGGTATTGCACCGATTCCCATCTGCAGTGTCGAACCGGCTTCAATCATACCGGCAATATTTTGGCCTATAGTATCATAAACTTTCAGCATTTCAGGGCCGCAGTTGGGATCCACTTGTGCTAGTTCCTGTATCGGTTCATTTACCTCAACAAAATAATTAATTTTGTTTATATGAATGAAGCTATCCCCTAACGTTCTGGGCATCTGTTTATTTACCTGGGCAATAATAGTCTTTGCTTTTTCGGCAGGGGTTTTGATATTCCCGACATCGACCCCGTAACTGCAAAACCCGTGTTCATCAGGCTGTGAAACATGAATCAAAGCAACATCGGGAACAATAATTCCTTTTTTAAAAAGTAAAGTTACATCCGATAGAAAAATCGGGATGAACTCTGCTCTTCCCTCGTTTACTGCTTTCCTGGTATTTGCACCTATAAAAAAGGCTTTATGCTTAAAGTGTTCTTCCATTCCCGGTTCCGCATAAGGCAGCTTTCCCACAACTAAAATATGATAAAGCGTAACGTCTCTTAATTCATCTTTTCTCCCAACCATCGCATTCAACAAATTCAACGGAACACCGCATCCCGGCTGAACGATAATCTTATCGCCGGATTTAATAGCTTTTACTGCTTCATCTGATGAAACAACTTTTTGATTATATATATTTAAAAGGTTTGATGTAATTTGCACTTTTGATCCTAATTCTCCAACTGCCGTCATTTTTACTTTTTCTGAATTGAATGACACTTGGAAATTTCATTCAATCTTATTCACGTTATTTATCAATTGGTTGTAAATACTCTCAACGTTCTAAATTCTAAATTGAAATTGTGAGCAATAGCTTCATTGGAGCAGTATCCGCTGTATGTGCAAACTCCTTTTGAAAGCCCTGGGTCTGCAAGTAATGTATTTGAAAGCCCTTCATTTGCAATACTCATTATGTATTCTAAAGCTGCATTATTTAATCCATAAGATGCTGTTCTCGAAACCAATGCGGGCATATTTGCAACACAATAGTGAATAACTCCATGCATTTCAAAAACGGGATCCGATATTGTTGTCACATGACTGGTTTCAATGCAACCACCCTGGTCGATTGAAACATCTACAAGCACAGCACCTGTTTTCATTTCTTTTACCATTTCTTCTGTAACAATATGAGGAGTTTTTTCACCTTTTATTAAAACCGCACCGATTAACACATCTGCGAATTTTACCCCGCGGCTGATTGTGTAAGGGTTCGCCATTACTGTTGTAACTTTCTTTCTGAAATTTCTGTCTATCTCTCTCAACCTATTCAAATCTCTATCAATAACAATAACCTGGGCACCTCTGCCCAATGCCGCCCGTGCAGCGGAAGTTCCAACGACTCCGGCAC
Organism: uncultured Ignavibacteriaceae bacterium; assembly: GCA_964556005.1. Lineage (GTDB taxonomy): Bacteria > Bacteroidota > Ignavibacteria > Ignavibacteriales > Ignavibacteriaceae > CAZKUR01. The sequence goes on from CAZKUR010000040.1 coordinate 17,813, forward strand.
CAAGTATAACGACAGCAGCAGGAGCGACTCCGGTAATTCCGCCGAGCAAAATACCCCGGCCGTTTTTTCTATAGCTTTCCAAAAATTGTTCTGAGACTTGAATGGCCAATTGGCCGGCAATTTCACTCATTGAATGCAAAACAGGCAAACGGTTTTCCTGCTCAACCAGTTCGTAACCGATTGCTGTTATTTGTTTTTGAAGCAATTTATCGATTATATTTTTTTTGCCTATTGCCAGGTGAAGAAAAGAAAAAAGAACCTGGCCTTCCTGCAGCAGTTCAATTTCTTCTTCGCTGAGAGGAGCAACTTTTACAACCATTTCAGACCGCTTTATTGCTTCTTCTTTACTGTAAACTAAAGTAGCTCCGATACTTGTATAATCTTCATCGATAAATTGACTGCCTTCCCCTGCACCGCTTTCAATATAAACAGTATGGCCTGCTCTAACAAGAGCATCAACTCCGGCCGGCGCTAAGGCTACTCTTTTTTCTTCATTTAAATTCTCTTTTGGAATGCCTATTCTCATTAAAAAACTCGATTTTTTGAATATGTAAAGCTACCGATTCCAAAGTAGATTTCCAAGTTAAACATTTAGAAAATAAGGACTTATAAGCTTAAAGAATTGTCGATCAACATATTTTAATTCTAAAGAGGTGTATATGGTTTTTTCCCGGACAGTACGGCATAAACATTTTTTGCAGCTAAAAGCGACATAGCATTTCTTGCTTCATGAGTTGCACTGCCGATATGAGGAAGAAGAACTACATTATCCAAATTGAGCAACTCAGGATTTACCTTAGGTTCGTTCTCGAATACATCTAATCCAGCAGCGAATATCTTCTTAGCTTTCAAAAGCTTTATCAATTCTTTTTCGTCTATTATTTCACCTCTTGAAGTATTAATTATTACCGAAGTTTTTTTCAAAAATTTTAAATTGGTTTTATTCAGAATGTGAAAAGTTTTTTCGGTTAAAGGAAGATGAATAGAAACAAAATCAGAATTTTTCAGAAGATAATTTAAGCTTACTTTTCGGGCATTAAGTTCATTATCCATGAAAGAATTTTTTGATTTATTAAAATAAATAATCTCTGTTCCAAAAGCTGTTATCCTTTCAGCGAAAGCCGCACCTATTCTTCCTGTCCCTATAATTCCAACAGTTTTATTCTTTAGCTCAACACCAAGAAGCAATTTTGGTTCCCAGCCTTTAAACTTTTCGGCTTTAATCATCTTTTCGGCTTCACCGAGTCTTCTTGAAGCAGCAAGCATCAATGCAGCAGCCAAATCTGCTGTTGAATCGGTTAAAACATCGGGAGTGTTTGTAACTATTATTCCCCTGCTTTTCGCATATTCGACATCAATATTATTATAACCTACGGCAAAATTGGCAATTACCTTACAATTGATTAAATGGTCTATTATTTTTTTATCGAATTTATCAGTTAAAAGTGAAATTACTGCATCCGCATTTTTCACTCTTTTCAACAGTTCTTTGCGCGGAATAGGTTTATTTTTTTGGTAAACCTCTACATTGAATTTTTTTTCTTTTAAAAATTTTATCCCTATTTCTGGAATATCTCTTGTTATAAATATTTTCATGATTTTTTTTAGCAGACTACTAAAATTTTTTCTTTTTAATTAATCAAACCCTATCCAACCTTTCCCTTGGGAAGGGAAAAGCTTACTTGTAAAAGTAACATTACATTTGTAATTCTTTCATTTCCATCATGCATAAATTACTTCAGGTTCAATTATTTACTGAAGTTACACAGAATGCTACATAACTGTCATTCTGGAAGAATCTTGTTCTCATCTGAACTAATAAATCTGAATAAAATTATGATTTAGTCATAAATTTGACAAGATTCTTTCCAAATGACTATTTTTTTCTATTCCTGCGTAACTTCATTTATTTAGTATTAATACTACAGTTGGTTTAAAAGTTTTCAATTCTAATTAAAATAATTACTTAATGACAGATTAAAGTTATTAGGACTTAAAAGTAATTAGCCAAATAATAATCTTACAATAAACACAGCACCTAATATACCTGCAATGTCAGCGATTAAACCGGCTGCAACTGCATGTCTTGTATTTCTGATATTTACTGCGCCGAAGTAGACTGCTAAAACATAAAAAGTGGTTTCAGTGCTGCCGTAAAAAGTCGAAGCCATAATCCCAATTAAAGAATCGGTACCGTGTACTTTTAAAATATCACCCATGATACCGAGCGAACCGCTGCCGGAAAGCGGCCTCATCAGCGCCATAGGTAAAACTTCGGCAGGCATTCCGATTAAATTTGTAATGGGCTTTAAAATTGTAATCAGCCAATCCATAGCACCTCCGGCCCTGAATATTCCGATTGCCATCAGCATTGCAACCAGGTAAGGGATAATTCTTACAGAAATATTAAATCCCTCTTTTGCTCCTTCAACAAATCTTTCATAAACATTGACTTTTTTTATTGCGGCATATCCGATAAAAAATAGAATTATAACCGGGATAGCGAATGTAGAGAGTAAGGAAATAATACTTTTAAAACTACTAATCGATATGAGACTCAATATTGAATGAAAAAAGATTCCAACAGGAGTAAATAAAAAAATTAATGTTATTGCAATTAGGCTGAATAAAATCGATAATACTTTTTTATTCTCTCTAAAAAATCCTGAATAATCACCGTTTCGAATGGGAAATTTCTCCAAGATTTTTGCCGCAATCACTCCGGCAATTGTAGCACAAGAAGCGCCGAATATGGAAGTACCGATTATTATTGCCGGCTGCGAGCTGCCCATTGCTGCACGAATTGCAATGGCTGTTGCAGGAATTAACGTCAACCCGGCAGTATTTATTGCAAGAAAAGTAACCATAGAATTTGTGGCGGTTCCTTTGTCCGGGTTTAATTCGTCAAGTTCTTCCATAGCTTTAAGACCAAACGGAGTTGCGGCATTTCCAAGCCCCAGCATATTGGCAGAAATATTCATTATCATTGAACCCATTGCCGGATGGTCGGATGGAACTTCAGGGAAAAGCCTAGTTGTGAACGGTTTTAAAATTTTAGCTATAATTTTGATTAGGCCTGCATCTTCAGCAACTTTCATTACTCCAAGCCACAGCGCCATAATCCCTATTAAACCGAGAGCAATTTGTACGGCAGTACTCGCATAATCTAAAATGGAATTTGTTACGTCTTTCATTTTTACAAATGAAACTTCTTCGAGAGTTAAAGCTGCCGCTGCAGTAGTGTCGTTTATAAACTTGGATATTTTTAAATGGCCGGTTATATCATCTTTACTGCCTGATGCCGAAGCAATTTCTTTCCAGATTGCCGGAAAGTTGTTATCAACATTAAATGAAACTTCAGGAAGATTATTATTTTTTTTGACACTAATTTTGGCGGGGAAAAGTAAATTTTTTTGAATACCAAAATTATAAAATTCTTTAAAAATTGATTTTGCAACGAAAATATTAGTCGAATAATTCGCGGAAGAATCTTTTAAAAAAGGTTTACTGAAATAAACATCAACAGGCAGGGATTCATTGTTTCGAAATTTATTCTGACTTTCATTAATTATATCGGTCGTAAGCGCCGCGCCTATACCAAGAACAATTAGGGCGAGCCAAATATAATTCAGCAATAAATACTCCGGAGAAAATAATATTAAATTTAATAAGCCTGTATTAAAAAGGTTTCTTCATCAGAAACTCTATTTTACTTTGCCGACAATCCAATTCAAAATAATATAATTTACCTTTTTATCTTTGCTCCGCGTAAGATCTCGCAAAATAAAGATTCGGCTAACAAATATAGAAAAAAAAGGAAAGTTAATCTCCGGTTTCTTCGAAAGCCTGAATTTCCTCAGAATCGATATAAAGAATTCTTACTATCGGTTTAGATTCAACGGGCTGCTGATCGGAATTCTGGTCATATTTCTGAAAATAATTTTTCTGAATCAGGCTAATAAGCTTATTATCGTCAACCGTTTTTATCGTTCCGTTAATTGTAACAGAAAATAAATAATACCCGGAAGATTCTTGAATCTTTTTATTTTTCTCGAGGGAATTGCTTTTTACGATAGTGAAGCTTACAAAAGTATCTAATTTTATTTTTTCGTAATTCTCATCGTCATTATCGAAAAAGATAAAAATATTTTTATCCTTGTACACAAAATTTACAGCATCCTGAACTACCAATTCATCTTTTGAAAAAAATGCCAGAACGCCTGATGCTGTTTGATCTAATTCTTTTTCAATTTGGCTGACATCTGTAATTTGATTTACTGTTTTATTCATTAATGCATTTCTTAATAATTTAAATTTCTTCAAATAAATGAACTGCTAAAATTACCGGATAAAAATTAGGGAAAAATGGTTAGTGCCCAAACTAATTTTTAATACACTTTTCAAAGTTAAAATAAAACTTGCATTTTTCACAATGTGCAAGATTTTTCACGAATTCCTTTTTTCTAACATTTCCTACCATTTCGTCAATTAATTTTTTCACAGTGCCGAAATCACTTACGGACATCTCTATTTCAACCGGTTTATCAGGATGTTTAATAAAAATTAATTTTAGTTGAATTTGTTTTAAACCGGGATAAAACCTGTCGACAATGTAAGCATAAAACTTCAACTGCAGTAAATAAATTTCTGCTTTTTGTTCAATTTCTTCTTCATCAATATCGTCTGTTTTATAATCAATAATAATTGCATTGTCCCCGGTTAAAATGAGTCTGTCGATTATCCCGTATAAATAATAATCTTTTTCTTTAACGTAAATTTCAAATTCTGTTTTAAACTGCTTATAATTTTTGATATTTGAGAACGTTTTGGATTCATAATAATTAGAAATGTCTTTTACAATATTTTTCTTAAGATCATCGATTATTTTAGCGTCGAGTTCAAAAGATTCATTCTCTTCACTGATTTCATCAATAATAAATTTTTCAGTTTCGAAAATCGGAATTTCCATTTGCAGAATTTTATGAATAACTCTCCCTTTCAAATCTGCAAATGTACCGACTGATATTTTTTCATCTTCATTTTGAATCGCTAAGATTTTATCTTCCTTTGGATTAAAATCGTAAGACGAAGTAATAAATTTCCCCTGTTTTAGATTCCATCTTTTAAATGAATCGTAAAGGCTTGAAAAACCATACTCATAAGTCAACTGGTATTTTACCGGGCACTGGCTGTAAATTGAAATTTTTGTTGCCGATATAATTTCGCCTTCTGGAAAATCTTTTATTTCCGCTAATAAAAATTCCTTTTGAGCATCGAGCATTCTTTCCTCCCGGATTTCTACTTTGCTATCCGGAATTTCTGTTTGAATCGGAATATTGAGAGTTACAGGCTGCTCTACCTGTTTAAATTTATCATCCACAATTTTTAAAAATTTCAAATTGCAGTTTTGTATAAATATATCTTGTGTTAAATCAATATTCAGTCCTTCAAGAAGCAATTTTAGGAAAGAATTTTTATTTACTTTAAATTGTTCGTCAGTTGTTGCGGTAAGAAATAAATAATTTTTTGCTCTTGTAATTCCGACATAAAAAAGTCTTTTCAATTCGGCAGAATTTTTTTTTGCAGTGATGATATTGTTTATTCCAAGAACAGGGGCAGATTTGTATTCGCCGAAATAATCACCGGAAACTGGCACTTTGGTTAAAATTCCAAAATGTTTATTTACCGTAACCGATTTTGATGTCACAATATCTCTTTGGGATGCTCCGTTGCATCCATAAAGAAAAACATTATCGAATTGAAGTCCTTTGGCTTGATGCAAAGTCATTATTTTAACTGCATTTGATTCTTCGGATATTGAAGCCTGGGCTTCATCTTCGGATTGCTCGATAGAAGTTTTCAGATAATTTACATAATCGAATAAAGTAAAAAATCCCTGGCTGCTGAAATCCAATGTCAGCTTAATTAACTTTTCGATGTTTGCAATTTCCTGTTTGCCGTTTGGTTTCGCTGCAACTACTGAAAGAAAGGGTGTCTCATTTAAAATTTTTCTCAAGAGTGCAGTCAAATCGATATTACCTGCAAGTAAAATACTTTCATTCAGAATTTTTATAACATCTTCCAATTTTTTTTCTTGATGCGAAAAAGAAACCAGTTTCTCCCAAAAGTTTTCACCAGCTTTTAACGAAATCTCAAATATTACCGGGTCAGATATTGTGAAAAACGGAGAACGAAGAATTCCGACCAATGCTGCGTCGTTGTTTTTATCCAGTAAAAATGAAAAATAATTATAGATATCATAAATACTCTGCCTTTGATAAAACCCTTTCCCGCCTACAATTAAATAAGGAATTTCGTGTAATGTAAATGTTTTTTCAAGTTCAGTGAATGATTTTCTTTTTCTTACAAGTACGGCAAAATCTTTCCATCCGAATTGCTTCCCGCTATTTGCTGAATTCATCATAATTTTTATGCGTTTTGCAATCAATTCGGATTCTTCACTGTCATCATTTTTATTATTTATGTTCAACAAAATTTCAACATGTCCAAACAGTTCATCCTGTTTAGCACAAACAATATCGGAATGCTCGACTTCATTAAAAAGATAATTATGGTTTTTGAATAAGTTTCTGAATAATTCGTTTGCAAAAACGCAAACCTGCGGCGACATACGAAAACTATCGGGCAAAGTCAGAAGAAATTTTTTCCCGGCAGATTTTTCTATTTCGTCCTTGGTTTTATAGAATACTTCAAGCTCTGCATCACGAAACATGTAAATACTCTGCTTTTCATCACCAACGACAAACAACTTTCCTTTTTTCAAATCATCAAGAATCGGAAGAAATATATGATATTGAATTTCATTTGTATCCTGGTATTCATCTACCATTAAATATTTAAATTTATCGGAAAGCGCTGATTGCACATTTTCATTCTCTAATATTTTTCTTGTGAAAAGAAGGATGTCTTCGTAATCGAGATAGCTGTTTTCATTTTTTCTTTGACTGTAAATATCAATGGCTTTGTAGAAAAAATTAATTATCAGCTTACCGAATTTTGCAAGTTCAAGTTCAATTTGCTGATGATTTTCAAGCGAAGGTATTTTTGAAAAATCATTGAAGAAATTTTCAGCAATTTCTATTTCGCGGGCTAAAACATTTTTTAATTTACCAGTGTAACCTCTTGAGCGTACGGAATTCTGTTTTGTTAAAATTTGTTCCTGAAGTTCTAAAAATAGTTTAATCTTTTCTTCAAATTCTTTCGCATTTTTTAATTTACCGATAATGTTCGATGCATTAATAGCTGTACTGTTTTGATTATAGGAGTGTAAAACCTCATTGTTTATCTTTTCTATATTTTCAACAATTTTTGTTTCATCTTCAAAAAAAATACGCTCACACATATCTTTAAAAGAGGAGAAAAAGAATGAAGCTACTTCTTCCTCATTTTTCGATTCATGATAAATTTTATCTGTAGTTTCAAGAACATTCTTCCTATTTTTAATTAATGAAATTAGTTCTCTTGCAAATATATTTTTCGATGCAAAAACCCTTATCAAATATTTGAGATTTTTTTCTTCATCAGGATCTTTAATAGAATTTTTGATTACCTCTTCAACCGAAAGTTCAATTAATTCATTTGATATTTGTTCATCAACAGGGACAAAGTTCGCATCAAGTTCTGCTTCGACAGGAAATTGCTTTAAAATATTTATGCAGAAGGAATGAATTGTAGAAATATTTGCGGAAACTAGCTGTCTTCTGATTCTTTCAAGTTTTTTTAAAGTTGATTTGACGGTTTCATCTTGAATTCTTTTTTCAACTTGTTCGGCAATTTTTTTATAAAGTTCGCTTGCGGCTTTTTCCGTAAAAGTTATCGCTGCAATGCACTGTAAATCAAGATTTTCATTTAAAGCAATTTCAATATACCTGCGTGCGAGGACAAATGTTTTACCCGTTCCGGCATTTGCAGTGAGTGAAAGATGATTTGAATAATCAAGAGCTTTTAATTGATGTTCTGTTAAAATTTCCATTTATCGTCTAGGTATTTCCATTTTTAGGAACGATAATTTTAAAAGATGTTCCGTCCGGTGATGATTCAAGTAATTCGATATTACCGTTTATACCTTCTAAAAATCTTTTTGCAAGTTTTAATCCGAGCCCCATACCTTTTTTCTTTGTTGTGAAATTCGATTCAAATATTTTGTTTTTTGCTTCATCAGGAATTCCTTTGCCGTTATCCTTCACAATAATCTCATAATTTTTATCGAAGACGGAAATTTTAAAATTAATTTTTGAAGCGGAAGCCTGAATCGAATTTCTTACAAGATTAATAAATATTCTTCTAAACTGCGACCTGTCTCCTTCAACAATAATAGAAGAAAGATTAGTATCAATATTTATTTTTATTCTCTCTTCGATAAATAAATCAGCGGCCTCCTTCAATGAACCAAGCAGATCCATTTCTTCTAATTGCGGACTCGGCATTTTTGCAAAACGGGAAAACTCCGATGCAATCGAATTTAAACTTTCTACCTGGTTTAAAACTGTCTTAGTTATTTTTTCAAAAATCGAATCCAGGTCTTTGTTTTTGTCTTTATAGGCGATTATCAATTGCTGAACTGCAAGCTTCATCGGGGTAAGCGGATTTTTTATTTCGTGGGCAACCTGCTTCGCCATTTCTTTCCATGCAGATTCTCTTTCAAGCGCAGCTAATTCAACCTGATTATTCTGCAGTTCTTTCGTCATCCTATTAAAGCCGTCAAATAATTCTTTCAACTCCCCTTTTTCTTTATTTTCCAGCTCAACATTAAAATCACCGTGTGCAACCGAGCCGGTTGCTTTTGTTAATTTTCTAATTGGTGCTGAAATTCTGTTTGCAAGTATCGTACTGAAAATGATAATTATTATTACGGCAAACGAATAAATTCCGAACAAAAATACATCGACATCGAGCGTAGAAAAAGTAAGGTTGACTTTATTAAAAGCATCATTAACTCCGATGACAAGATTTTTATCTCCAAAATTTACACGCCTGTAAAAAGAATTGTACGGATAATCTTCTATGCGTTCACGTGTTAAGTATTCACGGTAATTTAAATAATATAACTCGTAATAAGCTTCGGGGTTAATTTTATCTGCAAACAGTCCGTTATAAATATATTCTGCTTTCGAACTAAAAATTAAATCCGATGACTCATAAACCGTAAATGTAGCGCTTAGTTCGTTACCGGCTTTCTGAAATGCATTTATCAAATCCGCATTCGGATTGCTGCTTAACTGATTCCGTACATGGCCGATAATATCATTTGCATTTTCATCAAGCTCATTAAATATTGCGGTTTGAGTTCGCTGTGCAACTATTTTATGATTGTAGACGGCAAGCACTACAACGGGAACAATAGAAATAAACAAAAAAGAAAACAGAAGCTGTGTGCGAAAGCTGTATTTGAATTTTTGAAAATTTATTAAGGAGAGAATTAAATATAAAAATAAAATAAAGATGATATGGATAATGAAAACTTTGAAGAAATTAAAGAGATTCCATGTGAAATGTTTTTTCATTACGAGAACCGCTGTAATTTCTACTCCGGTTTGTCTTTCATTCTTCAAAACATATGTAAGATAATTTTCACCGTTTATTACGAGATTCAGCCATGCCTCATTATCTCTTGTGAAACTTGCATTAAGAATCGGTTTTATTTGATCACGCGAAGGATAAATATCGCCGTATACCTGCGTCAAGAGATCGTTGTTAAACCGGAATATTTTTAGCTGCTGAACACCTAAAACAGTATTAACAAGATTTTTTCCTGATTGCAAAAATGCCGGTATATTCTCGCTTACTATACTTTGCAGGCTGTAGCTCACTGCCGCCGAGACATAACCTATTGTTATATCTCTCTCTTTAATCGGGATAATACCTACAAATAAATCCGCTCCATTATTATTGGTTTTAGATAATGTAAAAACCTTCGGACCTGAAGACTTCAAACTATCAAACCAACGCGGCAAATAACTTAGGCTGTCTAGCCCGATACTGTATCTTCCAAGGTAATGTCTATTCCTATCAAATATGCTTACCGATGAATTTAGAGTTTCCCTTTGTAAAAAACTTTCGCTCCAGATTAAAAACGCAAGCGCATCAAAGTTTGTCGACTTTATATTAAATGAAGTAATTACATTTTCTTTCTTCGCAGCATTTCTCAATGATTCGTTTACTAAAAACTCCAGCAGATTATCATTCGGCCTGTTGATTTCAAGAGCAGTTGTTTTTAAGGATTCTCTTTCCAGTTCAAGGTTGAAAAAATTAAGTAATGTTACAGAAATTATCGATGCCGCAAGAGTTACGTATACATAATTAAAAATTGAATTGTTCTTTACAAAAAGAATCGTATAAAGAAGCAAATATATAATCAGTATTATAAAAAAGCTGAGGAAATAATTTATTAAAGGCTGGATTTGTACCAAGATAAATAGTGCACCGAAAATTTGAACGGTAAAAAATGAAATTAAAAAAATCTTTCTACCGGTTTTTTTGTTCTCAAACGGAATCCATGAAAATATTAAAATTAAAAATGAGCAGAGTACAAGCGTGACCACTATACCTAAAAGCAAAACATTAAAATTCATAAAAAAGGCTGGAAGATTAGGTATAAGATCAGGCTCTTTAAAATATCTTAATGTCGAATCAAAAATTACCGAACGAATTGCAGCACTTAAACCTCTAATCGTTAAAAGAAACAAAAAGAGCATCGGAATTACAAAAACCAATTTTAATATTTTTAACCGGCTCTTATTTACCCTATTACTGTACTGAACCGAAAACCTGTAAGTTTGAATCGCAATGAATAATAAAAAAATCAGCGTGACGAGAAATTCTATTGGTGATTTTACTATTCCGCCGCCGAATGCAGAAGAAAAATAAGACGGATTAACGAGAGGACCATTTATTAAATTTGTCGGAAGGCCTGTATAATATAGTAGGAATCGATATATCCCGCAAACGATAATCAATACCAGTAGTCTTAATGCTCTCGATTTGATTCTTTTGTAATCGGATTTAAAACCTAAAGTGGCAAAAATTATTCCGAGCAGAACTAAAATTGATTGAACCTGTTTTGCAGCATTATAAATATTATTTGTTGCCGAAGTAAGAGACGGTTTTTGAACCGTAACCAATCCGATTTTTTGAGCTTTATTGTTTAATATATCGAAAGAAAATTTTCTTCCGTCCTTTACACCGTTGGCAAACGGACTATAGTAAATTTCGAATTGTGTGTCGAATTTCCTGGTTAAAAGTTTTGAAAGGCTTGCATCAATAAAATACGGCGTTTGAAGATTGTAATGTTTTTCAATTACCCTGCTTACAATTAAATAAAACAGATCGTTTTCAATTTTTAGAGTATCTGTTACCGAGAAATAGGAAATTAACTCAGTATCGTAGAAATGAGTTTCGCCCGGCGGAAACGATAAAGGGAAAATATCTTCCTGTGGAATTGCAATTTTATTGTTCCATGCAATCAGTTTCCCGTTAGGTGCAATTATTTCTATTGAGAATCTTCTATAATTTTTTTCGTTTACCAGTTCAATTAGCTTTCGAAAAGATGAACCGGGACGAATTAAGACCGCGGATAATTTTCTTTTTAATTCAGTTTTTGTATTAAGCAGAAGGTCTTGTCTTTCGGCTATAATTACTTTTACGTTCGATTCCAAATTGTTTAACTTGGAAGAAAGTTCATTTCCCCACCGCGATTCATTATGATCAACCAATATCGGGACGATAATGCCGGAAATAAAAATTAAAATCAAAATAAAAATAAAGATGGCAAAATATTTTCTATCGCCTCTTAATTTTTTTAGTTTATCTCGTATCATTAATCAATGCTTATCTGGGTTATTTTCCAGCTATCGCCTATTTTCTTCAGAGATAAATATACCTGGACAGAATCTCTTTTACCGTTTAAATCATAATCATAAACTCCAGTTGCATATGGGTTATCAGGATCGGTTTTAATATTATTTAGTTTAAATGAGACTACATGATAATCTTTAAAAAAGGATTCCAAAACGTAATATGCCTGGTTGGAACTATAATAGCCGTTAACTCCATTTTCAAGGCTAAGGTATGTTTGCGAACTAAAATATTTTGAAAGCGCTGCAACATCAGCCGTATTCAAATCGTATTCAATACTTGAAAATAAATTTTGTACATGTTCAGTTTGATTCTGGATGCTAAAATTAACGGAAGGCTGATCATCAATTTGAGCAAAAATAAATCCGCTCAAAATAAATGATGCTAATAACAAAATAACGAAATTTCTGTACTTTGTCATCTGATTTTAATGTTTATGAGTTTTTAATCATTTCAAATGTATAAAGACTTTTAAAGAAAAAAAACATCCGGCTAATAATAATAACCGGATGTTTCAATCAATTTATAAAATTTATCACTTTAATTTATTTGTATCTATCTTATTTCTCTTACCGGAATTACCAACAGGTTTTAATTGCATTTCGCCTCTAACCAATTGATATGCCCAGTCAAAAACGATTCTGTCGTTTGTAATTGCACTTATTCTGACTTTAGCATAGTGATTATTCCATGTCCAAATAACATATGTATGGCCAACTTGAGCGTAAACTGATTTGGAAGTCGACCAGCCGTTAGTGGGTGCAAAAGGTATATCGTAAATATCTTGGGTTGAGCCCATATCCTGAATATCGGTATCCTGCCAAACATCTAAATAAAATGTTCCCTGGTAATTTTCGAAGAAGAAATCGGAAGCTTGATCATCGTAAGGTACAACTGTATATTCTGCGAATGAATATCCGGCTCTATTAGGATTACTGTTGTAATCAAAGATCGATTGATTAAAACCTTCGGGTCTTGGAGTTGCATAAGCAACATCGGGGCTTAATTCACTTTCATTTCCGTTGTAATCATATGCTGTTACGGCGTAATAATAACGCTGCCCGTTAACGACACCATCATCAGTAAAGGATGTATTTTGAGTCGAACCTAACAAAGAATACTTGCCGTTATAGCTGTCGCTCCAATAAACATTATAACCGGCAAGATCATTTTCACGGTTTGAGTTCCAATAAATGTCGACTATTTGATCGCCGTTTAATACGACTACCCCTGTCGGCGGAGAAGGAGGAGTTGTATCCATTACTCTGACCGGTTCGATAATATTACACGCCGACACCAATGTTAATGTTATAAATGCTATGGTATATATTATATATTTTTTCATTGCAGAACCTCTTTATTATCATTTTTTCAATTTTATATCCCAAACTAAATGCCATTTAAAAACGCTTTGGTTAGGTTAAAATTTTAATCATAATAAAAAGATTCAGTACAGTAAATTAGACAGGATGTACATTAGATTAGCGTTAATGGAAGTAAAAAGTCAAAACTAGAACGCAAAAATCAAAGGAATGGATAAAAACTATAGATAAGTTTTAAAAATCAATCAGGTGTATTTTGATGACGATTCAACATGAAAAAAAGTTAAATAGATATTAGCTCTTCGTTTATAAACAATTTGCTGTTATTTATAATGCCAACAGATTTCCCGGTAAGTAATTTCTTATCAAAAGGTGAATTTCTTGATTTACTCTTAAATCTATTTATGTCAACCGTCCATATTTCATCTAAATCCAAAATGGTAAAGTTTGCTTCCTCACCTTCTTCAAATTTTGGAATTGGAATGTTCAATATTTTTCGAGGTTTTATAGATAATTTTTCAATTACCTGCTCAAGAGTCAATACTTTTTTATGATACAATTCCGTAAGCGTTAATCCTATTTCGGTTTCCAGCCCTATTATTCCATTTGGAGCATATTCAAATTCTTTTTCTTTTTCTTCAATGGAATGAGGTGCATGGTCACTTGCTATTGCATCAATCGTTCCATCCATTAATCCGTTTATTATTTCTCTGAGATCATCTTGTGTTCTGAGTGGAGGATTCATTTTTGTATTCGTATTATAAGATTTTACAGCATCATCGGTTAGAGAAAAATGATGAGGAGTAACTTCAGCTGTAACACTTATTCCTCTCTTTTTAGCATCACGAACCAATTCAACCGATCTTTTTGTACTAATATGTGCAATATGTAGTTTACCGCCGGTATATTCGGATACTAAAATATCGCGAGCAACAATTGTCTCTTCGGCAACAGATGGAACTGGAGTTAGCCCGAGCATCGTGGAATTTAGCCCTTCATTCATTGCTCCGCCGGCTAAAGTTTCGTCTTCGCAATGTTCAATGATGGGAAGCTCGTACATTTTTGAATATTCGAGCGCTCTTTTTAAAATTGATGCGGTTTTAATTGCAACACCATCATCCGAAAAACCGACAACTCCGGAATCTTTTAGTTCAGCCATAGGTGAAAGAATTTCCCCTTTACGTGCTATTGTTGCAGCTCCGATTGGATAGACATCTACGATATTATTTTTTGCTTGCTCCTGTATTAAAGAAACTACTTCAGCAGAATCGATAGCTGGTTCGGTATTGGGCATACAAGCTATTCCGGTAAAGCCGCCGTTTGCTGCACTATTGCACCCTGTAATAACAGTCTCCTCATCCTCCCTTCCGGGTTCCCTGAGATGAACGTGCATATCAAAAAATCCAGGAACTATGTATTTGCCGTTTAATTCATAAATTTTGTCCGGTTGTGTTTCGTCATCAGATAATTTACCGATTTTTGAAATTATACCATCAACTAAAAGTACATCAACATTTTTTTCATTTAGGTTTTGCGCCGGGTTAACGAGATTAACTTCTTTTAAAACAACTTTCATGATTTTCTCTTTTAAATTAAAGTTCCAAGGAGATACAAAACTGCCATTCTGACTGCAACACCGTTGGTAACCTGTCTTAAAATTATTTGATTCATTCCATCGGCAACTTCCGAGCTCAGCTCAACACCGCGATTGATCGGGCCGGGATGAAGAATTAAAACTTCCTTACCTGCTTTATCCAATCGTTCTTTTGTTATACCGAAATATTTTATATACTCTCTTATCGACGGAAAATATTCTCTTGCTTTTCTTTCCAATTGAATTCTTAGAACATTTATAACATCATTTTCTTGAATTGCTTCATCAAGATTATAAATAACATCAACTCCAAGGTCTTCAATGTTTTTCGGAATCATCGTTGAAGGACCGCAAACGGAAACTTTAGCGCCCATTGTTTTCAATCCGTAAATATTTGAAAGTGCAACCCTGCTGTGCGCAACATCTCCGATTATGCAAATTTTTAAACCTTCAATTCTTCCTAATTTTTCCCTGATGGAATACATATCAAGCAATGCTTGTGTAGGATGTTCGTGAATACCGTCCCCTGCATTTATAATATTCGAATCACAGATTTGTGTTAAAAAATTGGGAGTACCTGCCGCAGCATGCCTTACCACAACCATGTCCACTTTCATTGCTTCAATATTTTTAATTGTATCCTTTAAAGATTCACCTTTATTCACACTGCTTGCAGAAGCCGTAAAATTTATAGTATCGGCAGATAATCTTTTTTCGGCAAGCTCGAATGAAATCCTGGTTCTTGTAGAACTTTCATAAAATAAATTGACAATGGTCTTGCCTTGCAATGTAGGGACTTTTTTAATCGGCCGGTCAAGAACTTCCCGGAAAGTAATGGCTGTATCGAGAATAAGCTGAATATCTTCTTTAGGAACACCTTGAAGGCCTAATAGATGTCTGCTGGAAAGTGGCATAATAAATTATATAAATTTTTTAATCGCTTGTATCTACCAAATAGATGGCATCCTCACCATCTATTTCGGACATTTTAACTTTAATTTCTTCATCCTGAGATGTAGGAATATTTTTTCCCACATAATCGGCTCTGATAGGCAGTTCTTTATGCCCTCTATCTACAAGGACAAAAAGCTGGATTGAACTAGGCCGTCCGAAATCCATCAAAGCATTCAGGGCAGATCTCACTGTCCTGCCGGTGTACAAAACATCGTCTATAAGAATTATATCTTTTGCACTTATATCAAAAGTAATGTTGGAAACGGATACTTGCGGCTGTTTCATTCTTGTACGAAAATCATCCCTATAAAGAGTAACGTCGAGCACCCCAATAGGAATTTCCATTTTCTCAATTTCTATTAACTTTTGATGAATCCTTTTAGCTAAAAACTCACCTCTGGTTTTCATGCCCATTAAAATTAAATTTTTTGAGCCTCTATTCCTCTCAAGAATTTCATGAGCAATTCTTGTGATTATTCTTTGAAGCCCTTCTTGATCTATTACTTTTGATTTTACATTCATACAAAAAAAATCCTCATCGGAAATAGTCCTCTGAGGTTCAACTATTATTTAATTTTTCGATTTCGTACATCCTTTTCCACCTCTCGGGATAGAATTAAAGGTAACAATTATTTATTTCATCAAACTTAATTCAATTCAAATTTAAAGTAAAGTGAAGTTATGAATTACAAAAAAATTTATTGATTGAATTCATACAGAGAAAGTTCTTTTTGAAAAAATTTTAATCTTTTTAGCTAATAATCGAAGTATCAATTCTAATTT
>CAZKUR010000041.1:0-1115 GCA_964556005.1 uncultured Ignavibacteriaceae bacterium
CAATCATTTGAGAGAGTATTGTTTTACTTGTGTAAACTGTCTTTAAGATTCTCCCGCTTTGGGTTGATGTTGCCCTTAAATAAACAGTAACCCTGTCTTCCCTGTACTGTCCCGAACCGCCTATACCAAAGTACTTTGCGCCTGACCCGCCGGTCAAAATATTTGTGTCGTACGAAATGATTCCACCTTCAAGTATAACGCCTGCAAACAGGAGAGGCGGAAGAAGATCTTGATTCTCTTTATTATTGCCTTCAAAATTTGCCCTGCTTGAACGGATAATTTTTCTTTCATTAAGCAGGTCAGATAATCCTTCTCTCTCAATGACTACGAACCATCCCGATTCTTCAAGGGCTCTGACTAATATTGAAGTTGCTCCCTGTGTTACTGCCGTAGAAAACGTTGACCCGGTACTTGAAGACTTATATTGGCCTGTTTGATCTCTGAATTTATAAACAGCGGCAACAATTTTATCTTTTGGTGCCGGAAGGGATTTTAATTCTTTCGTGTATTTTGTTTGAATGCCGACAGTCGCATCTTCGGTTTTCATCGGAGTTAAATAATTTGCACATCCGGAGATTTCATAAACAAAAACAACAGCTATAAATATTTTCAGTATTTTGTAAAATTTCTTCATAACCTTTTCTTAGAAATATGGTACTTCAATAGTCGATTGTCCACCGGTTGATGAATCAAATATCGTTATAACAACTCCGTTTGTACCGGGCGTAACACTTATACTATAGTTACCAATTTGATATTGTCCTTCTTTTAAACCGGATTCACCAAAAATATTCTTTGTAATTTGCTGAGAGAGTTGACCTAATATTTGCGATTGCAAACTTTGTGTAAAAGATTGAAGTGTATTACCGTAAGGTGAATAAGCAGATTGAGATTGCGGAGCAGTAAATCCATTCTGCGCCTGGGCTTCACTCAGCATCCATTGGCTGTTAAAATAGTACCCGCCGAAAGATGAATTGATAGGTGTATAAACAAGCTGCTGTGAATAAATAGTAATATTCATTAGTGAAATGAATAACAGCATTGCAAAAGTGAATAAAAGAAATCTTTTTAGCATAGCATTCCTCTAAAAATATTTTTGCTTAGAAAATTCCGGT
>CAZKUR010000041.1:1215-33468 GCA_964556005.1 uncultured Ignavibacteriaceae bacterium
ATATATAATCTTGTGTTTATAGCCGGCCAATTATTTAAAGAATTCTGAAGTGAACTAATAACAGAATCTTTTTCATCAACAAGAATTTCAGGAAAATTTGATTTTAATGAGTCGAGTTCGGTTTGCAGTTTATTTCTATTTCCATCATTACTTTTTATTCTTATAGAAAGATCCATAATATAATTCAAAGCAGCAGATCTGAAACTAAGTCTTGAATTTTGCGAATAAGACATAGTTATAGAAATGGAAATCAGAAAGAAGATTATTTTATAATTGGCTCGCTTCATAGTTATAGATCACCCATTTATTTATGACTCCACATATTCCATTTGCCCTCTCACGATGAGTGATATTAAATGTTGACAATTAACATGCCATGAAATTAAACTTGTTATTTTCTCCTAAAACTTCTTTGTAACAATAGAGAGGTAAAATTATTTTACCCTCAAGAAAAATTTTTTTACCTCAATCAATATTATTAGAACTCTTTTGCTATCCTTTCATAGTCCGGGAAGTAACAAGTTCTATTTTGAAATTTTAAAACTCCGCATACATAGTCAATTTCCAAATTTGGTTTGTAGTCAATAGATTCTTCGATAAAAATTTTATCAAGGCTTAAAATTTCAGTAACGCGATCAACAAAAAAAGCGATCCTTTTTTCGTAAATACTCAGTAAAATTATTCTGGAATCATAAATATTTTTTACGTCTTCAAGATTTACTAACCGGTTGAAATGTATGAGTTTATATTCCTGATTATTATATAAAATAGTTGTAGAACCTTCGGAATCGATAGACTGTATCTGTTCAATTTCATCCGGCTTTAGTACCACGGTTATGATTCTTAGATCAGTGCAAAATTTCATTCCGCCAACTTCAAATATCAACAGTCCAGGAACACTTTCATCGAATGAAGTTGGTTCAATCATTTTATATTCCATTTTAACAAGATCATTTTTAGCGATATTTTTCCCCGAAGGAAATTTTAAGTTATTAAACAATTAGAGTGCCATAAAAAAATTACTGTATTGCTTAAAAACTATTTTATTAAATCCCGGCGGTAAAATTTTTTAACTCCGAGTTATTTTCTATAATTTAATCTTTGAGTGTTCATAAAAAAGGATGCTATATAAAGAGCCCTAAAAGAATTAATTTTCTTTGTCCAATTGATACTCTTTTATTTTTGCATTGAGTGTCGGTTTCGTAATACCCAAAATCGTGTATGCTTCTTTTTTGTTCCAATTGACACTATCGAGGATCAATTTTATATGTTCCTTTTCAATTTCCGCGATACTCATTTTCGAACGATCATGCCTATTAGCTGGAAAAGCGTTGTGATTAAATTGATTCCTTAAAAGTATATTTTCTTTTTCGAGTACATCGCCTTTTGTAAGTACTGTGGCCTGCATTAATATGTTTTCCAATTCTCTTACATTACCAACCCAATCATAATTTTGCAGCATCTCCATAACTTCATAAGGAATTTTTCTAATATTTTTATGAAGCTCTTTATTAAATTTCTTTAAGAAGTGTAATACCAGGTCAGGAATTGCTTCTTTTCTATCCCTAAGCGGTGGAATTTCAATTGAAAAAACTTTAAATCGGTAATAAAGATCTTCTCTAAATTTTCCCCTGGCCGCTAATTCACTTAAATCCTTATTGGTAGCAGCAATTATTCTTGCTTTCAGAGGAATTGTAGTCTCACCGCCTACTTTTTCAAATTCCTTCTCCTGAATTACTCTTAAAAGCTTTAATTGCAATTCATTAGAGATTTCGGAAATCTCATCAAGAAAAATCGTTCCTTCGCCAGCAAGTTCAAACTTGCCTTTTGTTTCCTTGCTTGCACCTGTAAATGCTCCTTTCACATGTCCGAATAATTCGCTTTCCAGCAGGGTTTCGGTTAAGGCCGTACAATTTACTGCAACGAACGGCTTGTCTTTGGTGATGCCTGATTGATGGATAATTCTTGATATTATTTCTTTACCGGTTCCGCTTTCCCCCTGAATCAAAACAGTAACTCTATTCATTGAAACCTGCCCGCACTTCTTTACGATATCTTTCATCTTCTGAGATTTTCCGACAAATGCAGTTTCAAGATTATAAGCTTTATTATCTTCCGAAATAGCAATTGATAACCTTTCACTTAATTTTTTGCTTTCAACTGCCCGTTTAATTAGTGTTTCAAATCTTGCTACCTCCAGTGGTTTTTCTATGAAATCATAAGCGCCAAGCTGCATTGCAGAGATAACGGTTTCCATATCCTCAAATGCAGTCATTAAAATGACAGGAATATAATCATGAATTTTTTTTACTTTTTCAAGTAAATCCAGTCCGCTGTACCCCGGCATTCTTAAATCGCATACCACCGCATCCGGATGGTTTTGTTCTATTAATTTAAGACCGGAATTCCCATTTTCCGCAAGCAGAACTTCATAGTTTGATTCGCTCAATAGGATTTGTAATGATTCTCTTATAGAGTCATCATCATCAATAACTACAATCTTATCCATTTACTTTACAACTATAGGAAAACAGAGTTTAAATGTTGTTTCATGTTTTTTAGAAGATACTAATTCTATAGTTCCCTGATTACTTTCTACTATTTTTTTTACAATAGCTAAGCCTAATCCGGTTCCTGCGGTTTTGGTAGTATAGAATGGATCAAATATTTTTTGAGGTTCTTTTATACCATTGCCTGTATCTTTAATAAAAATTGATATTTTATTTGAATTTTTTTCGTCTTCAGAGTATACTTCAATTATACCGTTTTCTTTAATCGCATCGATGGAATTTTCAAAAAGATGCAAAAATAAAGACTGCATTCTCGAATCATTGCCCAGAATGTAAACTTTCTTTGTAATGTTAATAAATTTAATATTATTCTTAGAGAGCAGCGGATTAATCAATATTCCTACATTTTCAATCAGTTTATTAATATTAATTTTAGTATTAACCATTTTTTTATTTTGTGAAAACTGAAGAATTTCTTTCAGCAGGGTATCTAATCTGTTAATCTCTTTTTTTATAATGCCGAATAATTTAGTCTGTGTCTTGTCTAATTCGAGTTTCTTTGAGAGAATATCGATATTTAATTTTATTGAAGTCAATGGAGAACGAATCTCATGAGATATGTAAGTTGTCATTTTCCCTATAGTTGCTAATTTTTCAATTATTCTCAGGTCTTCTTCGGATTTTTTATTTTCAGTTATATCTGATTTGACGGCAATAAAATGATTGATTTCTTCAAATAAGTTCTTAACCGGTGAAATGACAGCCGATTCCCAAAATAGTTCACCGTTTTTCTTTTTGTTTAGGAATTCACCTTTCCATTCTTTCCCCGACAGAATCGTTTCCCATAATTCTTTATACTGTTCACTTGTTTTATTACCGGACTTAAGAATCCGTGGATTTTTACGGTAAACTTCTTCCGCAGAATATCCCGTTATTTCGCTGAACTTTTTGTTCGTAAATAAAATTTCGGAATCCCTGTTTGTGATTATAATCGAGGCCGGCAGGAGATCTAAAATGGGAATTAGGTCGTAATTGCCTTCTAAATCAAATTCGGGGATCGATTCCAAAACCTGCACCAGAACAAAGTGTAAATGCAGCTGCTGAAATTCCACTAAAAATTTATATTCTTTTTCACCGGCTAAAATTTTAATTTCTTTCCTGATAGTTATTTTATTAGAAAGGCAGTCGTTAAAATCAATTAACAATTCATGATGTGTACTGTTGGCAGGAGACAGCAAGTTTCCAAAGAAGTCTTTTAATATTCCATTTTGAAACTTTTCGGCCTTTTTGTTATTGTAAACAAGAGTGTAATTATTTTTAAAAGGGTGCCAAATGAAAATTGGAATTGAGATTTTATCAAAATAGATACTAAATTCTGGATAGAGTTCGGATTGTACTACTTCGCTTCCACCTGAAGCTGTATTGTTTGTTTCCGATCCTTCCTTTATATCACCATCAAATGATCCGTAATTGTTTTTTTCCCATAACCGTTTCAGCATCGATATACCCCAGCCGAAAAATTGAGTAATTAATTAGCTAATAAATAAGTTATTCTTAGTATTAATTAAGTAGAACAATTTTTTATTATTTTAAAAAAAATCTAAAATATTTTAAAAAAATATTTGATAAAACCTCAATTAAATATTGATAAAGAGCACAACAAATTAGTACATTTATATTTAAATGCAAAAGTACTAATGAATAAGTCATTACGAATCCCGATTCACCAGTCATCACGCACACAATATCAGGATGAATTAATCTCTACACTTGAGCTATTAAAAAGTGAGATTGTCCGACTTCGTCGAGATCTCGTCCGCCTTTTAGGCGAGACCTCGTCTTTGACGGGCAAAGCGGACTTCGCCCAACCAGTATTCTAAACTGAACTCTGTTGGGTTCCATTATACGATTGATAAATTGTTACTTTGTTGATAAAACTTCTGTGGACTGAAACGGAATATCACTTAACTCGATGTCCGGATTCTTTTCCTTAAAATAATTTAACGACCACTCGCTTGTAAATAATATTACAGTACGTTCTTCTGAATCCAGAGCATAAGCTGCACCGGCAGGAAGTAAAATTTTAGATTGTTTATCAAAATCAATTTCCGGATCAAGCCATCGCATTAATTTCCAATTGGTTTGTTCGAGTCTTGATTTAGCGCCATACTCGCTTTCCATCCTGTACTGAGCAACTTCGAATTGTAAAGGTCCGACAGCGCCTAATAAAGGAATTTTTTGTCCTGCGTTTTTCAAATAAAAAACCTGGATTACACCTTCCTGTAAAAGCTGTTCAAGTCCGTCCCTGAACTTTTTAAAATCGGATGGATTTGGGTTATGAATAAACACAAAATATTCAGGAGCAAACTTCGGAATTTCCTTATATACTATTGATGAATCTGTCGAAATAGTATCTCCGATTCCGAAATTTGAGTTGCCGACAAAACCGATAATATCACCGGCAACTGCTTCGTCAATTGTAACTCTTTCCTGGCCGAATAATTTTTGAGAGTTAGCCAACCTGATTTTCTTTCCGCTATTGGTATGAAAAGCCTGCATATCTCTCTCAAATTTTCCGGAACAAATTCTCATAAAGGCAATCCGGTCTCTATGCTTAGGGTCCATATTGGCTTGAATTTTAAAGATGAATCCTGAAAGAGTTTCATCATCGGTTTTAATTATTCCGTTTGAATTATTTCTCGGAACAGGCGGGACAGCATAATCGAGAAACCCCTCAAGTAAAAGCTGGACTCCAAAATTATTCATTGCGCTACCGAAGAATACAGGAGTCAATTTCCCTTCGACTATTGCCTGAGGATCAAATTGTTCTCCTGCCGTATCGAGCATCTCTATTTCTTCGATGAACTTTTCATATTCTTCGCTGCTTAATTTTTCTTTTACGATTTCATTATTTATATCCGAAATTGAAACAGGGGCTTTAAACATTCCTCCGCTTGTTTTTTCGAAAAGATGGACATTTTTATTTTGCCTGTCAAACAAACCTTTAAACTCAAAACCGGTGCCTAAGGGATAATTCATAGCATAAGCTCCGATTCCCAAAACGCTTTCCAGTTCATCGATTAATGCAAGCGGTTCGAGAGTAGGCCTGTCGAGCTTATTTATAAAAGTAAAAATCGGAATAGATCTTTTGCTGCATACTTCGAACAATTTTTTTGTTTGCGCTTCAATTCCTTTGCCTGCATCGATAACCATCACCGCAGCATCGACCGCAGTAAGAACCCGGTAAGTATCTTCGGAAAAATCTTCGTGGCCGGGTGTATCCAAAAGGTTTATCTTGTAGCCGTTAAAATCGAATTGAAGAACTGTTGAGCTGATTGAAATTCCTCGTTTCTGCTCAAGTTCCATCCAATCCGAAGTTGTTTTCCGTTGATTACGTCTTGCCCGGACAGAACCGGCTAATTGAACAGCGCCTCCGTATAATAAAAATTTTTCCGTTAAAGTTGTCTTACCCGCATCGGGGTGCGATATAATAGCAAATGTTCTTCGTTTATTTATTTCTTTAATTAAGCTCATAATGTTCTTGATAATTGTTAGTGTGTTGTGGAATTTAAAATGTAGTTTGAAAGAAATGCAGCTATAAAAAGAAGTGTGAATAAAGCAGATGCAGCTTTCCTTTATTACAAGTAAAATAATTTCCGGTTATATTATTTATTGTTTTCATCTAAATTATAATTAACAACATTTCGTACATTTATTATACAAAATTAATGAAATAAATTTTATTCACCAAAGATTGTTTTCTGCCTGAATTGAATAACTGAAGAAGCATCACATTCAATAAAGTGCTTATTTAATTTTAAAATGGCGTTAGACGAAAAGATTAAATATAATATAAATGATGCATACGAAGCAGCAGTGGAATTTGCCGGTGCACATTATGAAAATTTTCCTGTAATTTCATTCCTCATCCCAAAACGGCTCAGAAAGCACGTTGCAATAATTTATTGGTTTGCCCGGACCGCCGATGATTTTGCAGATGAGGGAAGAATTATCGAAAATGAGAGAAAATTATCGTTAGATGGTTTTGAAAACTTTCTAAAAAGTGCGCTTGATGGTGATTATGAAAATATGTATTTCTTCGCATTAAGTAACACAATTAGGCAGTTTAAGCTTACGCCGGTTCATTTTTTTGATTTATTAAAAGCTTTTAAGCAGGATGTTAGAAAAAGAAGATATCGTGATTTTAACGAAGTTCTTGATTACTGCCGTTGTTCGGCAAACCCCGTTGGCCGTTTGATTCTTGAATTGTTTGGCATTAGAAATGATGAAGCTTTTTTGTATTCCGATAAAATTTGTACTGCTCTTCAACTCACGAATTTTTACCAGGATGCAGCAATTGATTATAAAAAGGATAGAATTTATTTGGCACAGGATGAGATGGAAAAATTTAAAGTTGATAATAATGTATTTGAGTTAAATGAAAATAACCTTAATTTTAAGGAGTTACTGAAATACAATGTTGACCGGGCTCAACAGTTGTTTGATGATGGTAAAAAATTGTTTGGGTTTTTACACGGTAAATTAAAATTTGAAATTAAATGGACGGTTTACGGAGGGGAAGAAATATTAAGTAAAATTCGAAACTCAGGTTATTGTGTTTTACAAAATCGTCCGGAGCTTTCGAAATCAGATTTTGTTAAATTATTTGTGAAAGTATTGCTCACAAATGAATGACCAGGCAAAATTAATAGCAAAAAATAGTAAAAGCAGTTTTTACTATGCGTTCAATTTATTACCGACCGAAAAGCGGGATGCAATGAATACTGTTTATGCATTCTGCCGTAAAACCGACGATATAATTGATGAAACCGGCGACCCAGACGATTTAAAATATGACAAGCTTAGAAAATGGCGCATCGAATTTGAAAAAGCGCTTTCTCTTCATTCGGATTATCCTCTTTTAAATAAACTGGTAAAGACCATATCGAGATTTAATATTCCTCTTGAACCTTTCTTTGAATTGATTAAGGGAATGGAAATGGATTTACAAAAAAAGAGATATTTGACTTTTGAAGATTTACAAGTTTATTGTTACCGCGTAGCTTCTACAGTCGGTTTGATGTGCATAGAGATTTTCGGATACAAGCATGCATCCGCAAAAGATTTTGCCGTCAACCTCGGGATTGCACTTCAGCTTACAAATATTTTACGGGACGTAAAAAAAGATTATCAAAACGGGAGAATCTATTTGCCGCAGGAGGATCTCGCATTATTTAATTATAGTGAATTGGATATCGCCTCAAATAATTATAATTCCAATTTTCAGGGGTTGATGAAGCATGAAGCCGAACGTGCAAAAAAATATTTTGATAATGCTACCAGGTGTTTAAATCTTGATGATAAAGCTTCAATGTTTGCAGCGAGGGCAATGCAGCATATATATTATAGAATGCTTGAAAAAATTATTGAACAGAATTACGACATTTACGGGAAAAATATTAAAGTATCGACATTCGAAAAAGTTGGAATTGCGCTTGGAGTTTGGGCAAAGTATAATTTAGTTTATTGATGAAAAAATGTATCGTTATCGGCGGGGGATTTGCCGGTCTCACCTCTGCAGCCTATCTTGTAAATTCAGGAATTAATATCGAACTTTTGGAAGCATCGCAAAAATTAGGCGGCCGAGCTTATTCTTTTAAAGATAAAGAAACAGGTTTGGTGCTTGACAACGGCCAGCATATAATGATGGGATGCTACAAAGAGACATTAAAATTTTTCGATTTAATCGGAGCAAAAGAAAATCTATTATTTCAAGATCATCTAAAAGTAAATTTTGTAGCAGAAGGATTTAAGATTTTCCCGCTCAATGCCTCAAAACTTTTTTACCCGTTTAACCTCTTATTAGCATTATTAAATTACAAAGCAATTTCTCTTTCCGAACGGCTGAAATTATTGAAGTTCTTTTTAAAGTTGTATTTGTATTCCGATCGCGACCTTGAAAAAATTTCCGTGTACGAATGGATTGAACTGGAAAATCAAAATGAAAATATCAGGAAAGCATTCTGGGAAATATTAGCTGTCGGTGCATTGAATACAAATATTAATAAAGTCTCAGCGAAAATATTTTCGGATATTCTTAAACAAATTTTTTTTAGAGGAAATAAAGCAGCAGCGATAATTCTTCCCAAATTTGGATTAACAGGAACATACTGTAACAAAGCTCAAAAATTTATTGAAGAAAAAGGAGGGACGATAAATTTATCCGAACAGGTTTTGGGATTTGAAATTATCGACAATAAAATAATAAGCATAAAGACCTCTAAAAGGGAAATAAAAAATTTTGATTATGTTATTTCCGCAATTCCATTTTATGCATTAGAAAAAATTCTGTCAGGTAGATTTTTAAGTTATGTACCTTTTAAATATTCTGCTATTCTTTCCTGTCATGTTAAATTAAAAGAAAAGAAATTAAACGATCATTTTTACGGATTTATAAATTCAAAAGTACACTGGGTTTTTAATCATGAAAATCATTTAACCATCGTAATCAGCGATGCAAATAATTTTATTGATAAACCTAAAGAAGAACTTTTTGAAATGATAATATCCGAATTGGAAAAATTTATTTATATAAACAGGTCGGATATTTCTTCTTATAAAATTTTAAAAGAAAAGCGTGCAACTTTCATCCCTTCCAAAGATGTAATCAATAATCGGAATAAACAAATAACAGATATTAGAAATCTTTTTCTGGCAGGTGATTGGGTTGATACTAATCTTCCGTCTACAATCGAGAGTGCAGTGAAAAGCGGAAGGGTTGCGGCGGACTTTATTTTATAATTTATTTCTTGATACTGTATAATTAGTTTATTAAGTTATAGTATATTTTAATAACCAATGGGAATAATATGATGGTTAGAGTACTGTTTTTCTTTTTAGTACTGAATGGGACGGTCATCTTCTCTCAAACCCAGCAATGGAAAATTTTTAATACTTCAAATTCACAGCTTCCCTCTAATGAGATTGAAAATTTAACAGTTGATAATTCGGGAAATATCTGGATTGCTACAAATGGTTCCGGAGTTGTAAAATTTAATTATACCAATTATTCCAACTGGACGATTTATAACACATCAAATTCCGGTATTCCGTCAAATTCATGTTCTAGCATTTTAGTCGATTCGAATAATACAGTTTGGCTGGGAGGAAATAGTTCAGACTTCCGGCTGGCAAAGTTTGACGGAAGTCAGTGGACTGTTTATAATCAAAGCAATTCGCAAATTCCTTATAATGGCGCTAATTCCCTAATTCAAGGTAAAGACGGTCTTTTATGGATGCTCTCCCGAGGTTCCGTTGATCCTTGGGGCGGACCTTTAGCTCTCGTGAGTTATGATAAAGATACTACCTGGAATGTAATTGGTGTATACTATTATGCGTTTACAGGCTGGAATAAATTGGCTGAGGATTCTTTAGGCAACAAGTGGATCGGACTCTGTAGTCATCTGGCAATGTATAATGGAGACTCTGTTGAGAATTTTACTAATTATGCGTTCGGACAATATATCACCGATCTAAAAATAGATAATTCGGGGAATATCTGGGTCGCCGGAGGTTTTGCAGGCTGGGGAGGTTTAACTAAATTTGACGGAACTAATTATACCCCGTTCCCTGATATTATTGCAATATCAATAGAAGTTGATAATCAAAATAATATATGGGCAGGTACCGAAGCATTCATTTTGCCCGATTCGACAAAGCCTGCAGAGCTTGCAAAATTTGACGGCAGTAACTGGACTATTTATAATTATCTTAATTCTCCTTTACCGAACACTTTTAATATTAATGATCTGCAGTTTGATAAACTCGGGAATTTATGGATTGCAACTTCCGATTCCGGACTGGTGGAGTTCAACGAAAACGGAATAGTAACTCCTGTTGAATTAACTTCATTTACAGCAAACTTGAAAAATGGTGATGTTCAATTAAACTGGGAAACTGCAACTGAACAGAATAATAAAGGTTTTGAAATTGAAAGAAGTCAGAAATCAGAGGCCGGAAGTCGGAACTGGGAGAAGATTGGATTTGTTGATGGACATGGTACTACTGCTAAACCTAATTCATATTCTTTTGTAGACAATCTTACTCATACTCTTAATCTTGCTCATACTCTTTACTACAGATTGAAACAAATAGACTTTGATGGATCAATTAAATATTCAAATTTTATTGAAGTTGATATAACTTCACCTTTGCAATATTCATTGGAACAAAATTATCCAAACCCGTTCAACCCGTCTACTAAAATAAAATATTCGATTGCAAAAGATGGAAATGTCAGCTTAAAAATATTCAACATACTTGGAAGGGAAGTAAAAACTCTTGTTAATGAAAATCAAAAAGCGGGAAAGTATACAATAAATTTTGACGGAAGTAATTTAAGCAGCGGAATATATTTTTACAGTCTTGAAACCGGCAGTTTCAAACAGGTGAAGAAGATGATACTCCTGAAGTGATATATGAAATTTACATAAGGGTACTTCTAAAAACTTCAATATTCTTTGCGAACTCTGCGTATTCTTTGCGTTCTCTGCGTTAAATTTTTATAAATGACAGTTTTTAGAAGTGCCCATAATTGTTTGTTGGAGAAACTTTATCGCTTTAGAAATTATTTCTTCTAATTCTTGTTATTAAATTCTAAGCAAGAATCACCGTTGAAGATGAAAATAAAAAGTGAAATAATATTAAGGATAGCGGGGTTCAAAGGAAGTAATACGACAAGTGAAGTTGAAAAATATTTACCCCTATTTGTTAGTAAATAAACAAATAGGTTTATTATTTTAAACAATAGAATATTTTTATTTATAACCAACTTTGAATAATAAAGCAAAATATTACATCGAAAAATTAGATTTGATGCCGCATCCCGAAGGAGGTTATTTTAAAGAAATATACCGGTCTGAAGAAATTTATCCGGCAGATCATTTACCTAAGAGATATGGAGGCAGCCGGTGTTTTTCCACATCTATTTATTTTCTTCTTGAAGGAGAACAAGTATCGACTTTCCATCGTTTGAAATCAGATGAACTCTGGCATTTTTAT
Source organism: uncultured Ignavibacteriaceae bacterium (assembly GCA_964556005.1). Taxonomy (GTDB): domain Bacteria; phylum Bacteroidota; class Ignavibacteria; order Ignavibacteriales; family Ignavibacteriaceae; genus CAZKUR01. Next base: position 12,786 of record CAZKUR010000041.1, read on the forward strand.
GACGGCAGCCCATTAAAAATTTTTATAATAAACAGCAGCGGAAAAAAGGAAGAAATTTTGCTCGGCAATAATCTTGAAAAAAATGAAAATTCGCAGGTAGTTGTAACAAAAGGAAATTGGTTCGGGGCGGAGGTAATGGATAAATCATCCTTTACATTACTCGGCTGTACCGTAGCTCCGGGGTTTGATTTTTCCGATTTTGAGGCAGGGAAAAGATTAGAGTTAATAAAACAATTCCCCGCCTTTGAAAATTTAATATTAAAATTAACTCAACTTTGAAAATAATACTTCATAAAACCATCAAGTACAAAAAATTTTAAGTGAAAAATAAATACCTTCAATAAAATCTTTATTAGATTTAGATTTATTTGGTTTTTTTAAAAATTTCGAAGATTATTTATTGAATATAAAATTTTAATTATCTAATTTTTTGCTCAAAAATTTTAGGAGGTTTATAGACTTATTTTTACGGTAAAAATTATAGTAAGAAACTTCGTTTAAGGGAAAACATCAAAAGGAAAATATTAAGTCTACTGAATAAAGCAGCCCGTGCTCTGATCTTAGGCACCGTTGTATTTTATTCGGTTGTCAGTTTTGGGTTTAAAACTCCTTATAAAAATCAATTCGACGGAACCTATTGGCTTCAAGGGTGCATTAATTATTTAAATGCCCTTCGTCAATATGAACAGCTTAAGAAAGAAGCTAATCCGGAACTGAATTCCCCGCCGGCAAATACTGCAATTGCTAAACCCCTGAAACCTGATGATGGCCCTCAAGCACATTATATGATTCCTATAAATTTCCCTCCCGACAGCGGCAAGGGTAATCTGAAACCCGATTCGACCTTAACACAAAAAGATTCTCTGTCTATTTTAAATGATTCTACCAAATTAGCTGCCGATACAATTAAGACAGACTCTCTGGCAATTGACTCAACTGCAAGGATGAAATTTTTTGATCATACACACGAAGAAGCGCCCTATGTAAAATTACAAATGGGAAAAACTTCACCTTTTATTGCAGAGCCGTCAGCGAATATTAGAACAAGAACTGCCGAAATTGACTCCACAGGAAAATATGTTGTCATAAAAGAAAAAATAGCAGGGCAGGAAAGCAAAATTCTGTTAAGAGTACCGATTGATGAATATATTAAAGCAAAGATGCAGGAACAAAACCAGCAAAACTGGGAAGACCTCGGTTATAACTATAAATTGAATACAAATGAAAAAGGATTAAGTGAAGTTATAAGCAGTATTACCAATATTGATATCCCTCTTCCAAAAGTTGGAGTGTTGAGTATTTTTGGAACTCCTAAGATAAGTTTAAAGATTGGCGGGGCAGTCGATATCCATGGAGCTTGGAAGAATTCTACAACGGAAGGTATTACTGCATCGGGACTAGGAAATACAAGAAATGAACCTGACTTTAAGCAGCAGGTACAAATAAATGTAAACGGAACTATCGGAGATAAATTAAATATAAGTGCGGATTGGAATACGGAACGAACTTTCCAGTATGAGAACCAATTAAAAATAAAATACACAGGGTATGAGGATGAAATAATCCAAAGTATAGAAGCGGGAAACGTTTCTTTGCAGACTTCTCCATTAGTAGGCGGAAGTGAAGCTCTTTTTGGTGTTAAAGCAAAGTTTCAAATGGGCCCTCTTACTTTAACTACACTTGCAAGCCAGAAGAAAGGCGAAGTGAAAACTGTTGATGTTTCTGGAGGTTCGACTTCGCAGGATTTCCAGATAAGAGCTTATAATTATTCCACCAATCACTTCTTTGTAGATACTATTTATGCAAGTACGTTACCTCAATATAATTTTTTCGAAAGATATTATAGTAACGCCACGCCGGATTATGATCCTAATTATCAAATAGTCGATATCCAGGTTTGGAAATCAGTAAATCAAATCACTTCAGACCGTTCACAGTTTAGAAAGGCTAATGCATATATAAATCTTGGAGCAAAACCGGAAAACGGATATGCGGATTCATTAAGACAAAATTTGACTAACCCGGTTCCGGGTCAGAAAGAAACAGGAAATTTTGTGCTTCTTCAGGCAGGTGTAGATTATATCCTTCATCCGTATACAGGTTTTATAACTTTTATTTCTCCGGTCAATGATGAGAATATTATTGCAGTTGCTTATAGGGTAAAAGACACTTATTACGGAGATTTTGTTACGCCAACCTCTAAAGATACTACTCATTTGGTTTTAAAGCTTGTAAAACCGCAGTATTTAAAGCCCGAGTATACTGAAGCCTGGAAATTACAATTAAAAAATATATACCCGGTGGGAGGAAGAAACATTAAAAAGGATGGATTTGAATTCCACATTAAATATGAAGTTGAGGGACAGGACCCGGTAGAAGAGCTTCCTACCGGCGGCAAAACCGTAAGATTATTAAATGCATTCGGGCTTGACGAATTGGATGCAAGCGGTAACCCCGTTTCTAATGGAGACGGAGTTTTTGATTACAGGCCTGATTTTACTATTATGCCTCAAACAGGAGAAATAATTTTTCCTACACTGCAACCCTTCGGCAAGAATTTTCCTTCTTCTTTAAGTTCCTTGGATTCTTTAAAATATTCTGATATTTACAATAAATCCGTTACGATTGCAAGTCAGAATAGATTGGAAGATAAGTGGGAATTGACAGGAAAGTATTCCGGTGAGGCAAGTTCAACTTACCAATTAGGTTTCAATATAGTTGAAAACTCGGTTAAAGTGCTTTTAAATGGTGCTGAGTTATCGGCCGGTTCTGATTATACGGTTGATTATAACACCGGGCAATTAACAATTCGTAATGACGCTGCATTAGTTCCTGGTGCAAATCTAAAAATAAGTTACGAACAAAATGATTTATTTCAGTTGGCTTCGAAGACTCTTGTCGGCGCAAGAGGAATTTTAAATATAAGCCAAAAAACCAAGTTAGGTTTTTCGTTCCTCAATCTTAACCAGCAGACATTAAGTGATAAAGTTAGAATAGGTGAAGAACCTTTGAGCAACTCTATTTATGGAGTTGATTTTAATACTCAAATGGATCTGCCGTTTTTAACAAAAGGATTAGATAAGATTTTCTCTACAAAAGAAATGTCTTCTTTAACTCTTGCTGCCGAATATGCTTACATGAATCCGAATCCAAATACTAAAGTAAGTACTATCGCATCAGACAACGGGCAGAGTATCGCGTACATCGACGACTTTGAAGGTTCAAAACAAACTATACCTATTGGTGTTAGCTATACAAGCTGGAAGGATTTAAGCCCCCCTTCGTTTCTTCCTGGCCTGGATACATTAGCTGTGACTCCACTTGCAAAGATGGATTATAAAGGTAAAAGCTGGTGGTACACAATTACTCCTTCAAATGTTTTTGTAAAAGACATCTGGGGAAACAGGAAGAAAGTTGCAACAACCGACCAACAAGTAACTGTACTTGATTATGTCTTTAAACCGGATACGCCAGGTACTTACAATTATAATCCTAAACTTCAAAATCCTACTCAGGCCTGGGGCGGTGCGATGACAATTCTTTCATCCACAGCAAATAATCTTGTTGATCAAAATATAAATGCTATCGAATTTTGGTTACATATTGATTCAGCGCCTGCAAATGCAAAAGTATATGTTGATCTCGGAAGAATCAGCGAAGATGTTATACCTAATGATTCATTGAATACTGAAGATAAAAATTTAAATGATGCAATCGATCCCGGGGAAGATGTAGGATTAGATGGTATGACAAATGCTGAGGAACAGGCATATTGTAGGCTGCATGGATACTCCGCAGCCAATAAAGCAGATCCCAGCGGGGATGATTTTAGCTTTTCGGCAACCGGTTCTTCAAATCCTTTCGATTACTTTCATATTAACGGAACTGAAGGGAATGCGCAATTAACAGATGCCGGTCGTTTACCGGATACGGAGGATTTAAATAGAAGCGGAACCCTTGATAATGTTAACAGCTATTTCCGGTATGCAATTCCGCTGGATACAAATAAAGCTACAAATAAATTTATTGCGGGTGGCGGCGATGGTGATGTACCCGGATGGTACCTCTTTAGGATTCCGTTAAAAGATGCGATCGATTCAATCGGAAATCCATCATTAACTAATGTTGAGACTATAAGGTTACTTGTAACCGATGCTCAAAGTATGGTCCATTTAAGATTTGCCGAATTTGATTTGGTTGGTAATCAGTGGCAAAAAATTGTAGATACGGCAAAAGGAATAACACCTGAGGATACTGCATTATCGATTTCAGTTGTTAGTATTGAAGATAATCCCGACTATACGAGTCCGCCTGGAGTAGCACAAGCAAGAGACAGAAGCCACCCTGATCAACAGGTTTACTTGAATGAACAGGCGCTTAATTTAATTATTAGTAGTTTACCTCAAAATGAAAGCAGAGAAGCAGTAAAATACTTATATCGACCGCTTGATGTTTTCAATTACAAGGAAATGAAATTGTTTATCCACGGCGGTGAAAACCCTGTACCGCATTCCGTTTCTAATAACGATGGCACTGATTTTAACGCAGATGTTTATTTCGAATTCGGTTCCGACTCAAACAATTATTATGAATACAGGGAACCGATTACCCCGGGATGGAATGAAATTTCAATTTTATTTAGCGATCTCACTGCAATAAAACAGGCAAGAAATCCGGATTCAACTAATACCCTTAAACGGTTAGAAGTTCCCGGAAAACCTGGTCAATATTATGGTGTTAAAGGCAATCCTTCCCTTACATCTGTAAAATATTTACTTGTAGGAATTTATAATAGGAACGATCAATTTGATCCCGGACCTATTTCGGGAGAAGTGTGGGTAAATGAACTTAGAGTTGTCGGGGCGGATAATACGCCGGGCTGGGCGTATACTTTTAATTCCACTTTAAAGCTGGCTGATTTAATGACTGTGAATTTTAATATGAGCAGGACAAATCCGTATTTTCATCAGCTTTCAGATCGATTTGGATCCAGAGTTGACCAAAAAAACTGGGCATTTTCAACTAATCTTGATGTATTGAAATTGCTGCCATTCAATATGCCCGAAAGCAGCCTGCTATTAAACTATTCTCATACAGAAACTATCGGAGATCCGTTGTTTATGCCGGGAACCGATATTCGTGTTGATCAAGCAGCCAAGCAGTTGGAAAGTTCTCTAAAAAATGATTCTAATTATGTATCGCTTTATGATAACGGGGATCAGTTAAAAACCAGTACGCAGCAAGTATCAATTTCCAATTCTATTTCCGCATCTAATGTGAAATTAAAAATACCGACTTCGTTTTGGTGGGTTAGAGACTCGTGGAACTCATTAAGCTACGGATTTAACTATAATAAAACATTTGCAAGATCTCCAAACATCTTATCAAATAAAAGCTGGGTTTGGAATGCTACTGTTAATTACGGGGTAAATTTTAACCCGAATTATTATTTTGAACCTGCGAGAATTCCGGTGATAGGATTTTTATTCGGAATTTTTTCCGATTATAAAAATGCTAAGGTGTACTATAGCCCTCAAAGTTTTACAATGAATGTTAGTGAAAGAAGAAATAGAAGTATCAGTATAACAAGGCCGCAATTAACCGCCTCGGGCATTACTTCCTCACAGCTTATTACTTCTCATGATTTTACTGCATCAAGAGGTTTTAATCTAAATTGGAAGATGACTGAAAACGGCTTCCTGAATTTAACAACTAACTTCAGTGCGAATGTAAATTCAACATTAGCATACCTCGAAGCCGATTCAAGCAATAACTTTTATCCGGAAAGCCGGGTTTGGAGAGATATATTTACCGGCAGTATTTTTGGAAGAGCAAACCAATACACTCAAACTTTAGATCTTAGTACACAACCGAGACTGCCTTCACTTTGGGATATTGATAAATTTTTTACTATTAGTGCAGGCTATACGGCAAGTTATCAGTGGAATAATGATTTCCGGCAGGTGCAATTAGGAAGAAGTGCGGGGTTTAGCAGCAAGTCAAATATAGGACTGACATTACGTTTAAAAGCACTTTCAGCTCCTTTTTTTAAAGAAGAAACGCCACAGCCGCAGGAACAGCAGCAGCAGCAGGGAAATAATTTCCGCCGCGGGAGAGGAAGAGATTTCGGTAATGAAGCCAACCCTGAGGAAAAACGTCAGGGTGAAATAAGTGATACAACGAAAAACGAAAACGTGGAAAATTTAGCTGTATCGGATACATCAAAAGTAGAGACTAAAAACAAAAAATCTTCTCTAATTAGATTTCTTGGCTTTTTGAAGACAGGAGTTAGAGTTCTTCTTTTCGACTATGAATCGATTACATTCAATTTTACTAATCAGAATAGTCTATCGAAATCCGGGATTTTAGGAACCGGAACAGGCTTTAAAAATTTTGTCGGTTTTATGTACGATTATAAAGACGGGCCAAGCAGGGGATTTATGCTGGGATTGAGCGGCGATGTTGGGAAGCGTGCACCAAGTGCAAACCTCACAGATGCATTCTCTCAAAGTAATACCTTCGATTTTAAAACTTCCCGTCCTTTATGGCAAGGCGCTAAAATAGATTTAACCTGGAATGTTGCATGGTCAGTGCAAAAAACAACCTCATTCCAAACAGATTCGCTGGGGAATGTTTTTACAACTTCTCCGCCTGTTGAAACCGGAACTATAACAAGGTCGTTTTTATCTTTTCCGCCGGTATTGTTTTTATCTTCATTTAAAAGCGGAATTAAAAGAGTAAGCGAATTGTACAATCCTAATTCCAGCGATCCGAATCAATCTCTTTCAAATGCATTTATCAACGGATTTGAAAGTCTCCCGATTTTTTCAAGGTTAGGTTTCTTAAAGGAATTTGCAAAATATATTCCGCGTCCGAATTGGAGAATTTCATGGACAGGCCTTGAAAAATTATCTTTTTTCAAATCATTTACTCAAAGTGTTTCGCTTGATCATTCATACGGATCAACTTATGCTGAAGGCTGGAAAATTACGCCTGATGGAGTTAGACAAATTCAAACTCAAAAAGTGCAATACGGGTTCACACCACTTATAGGTTTAAATATAACATTTAACCAGTTATGGGGCGGAAATATAACCGGCAGTATAAAATATTCAACTAATACCAGCTATGATCTCGGTATATCGACATCCAACATTACGGAAAATGCCACCAAGGATATCGGAGTGACGGCATCGTATTCAAAATCCGGTTTTGCTATTCCTTTGTTCGGCATATCATTAAAAAATGATATTGAATTCAGCCTTTCATACACTAATTCTCAAAATTCATCCGTAAGGTACGATATGACGCAATTCACCGAATCGGGAATTCCGCAAGATGGTACAAACAGCATAACAATTGAACCAAGCATTAAATATACAATAAGCCAGAAAGTCACGCTTTCAATTTATTATAAAAGATCAAGCATTCAGCCCGAAGGCGCATCAAGAATTCCTCCGACAACAAGCAATGAAGCCGGTCTCGATGTTCACATTTCTATTCAATAAAATTTCTTATTTTTAAATGATTTGAAGCCGGATATAATTTTTAAGCGGGAATCTTAGTCCAAAACTGTACTTCAAATAAATTCATTTTAATTTAATTGAAAGGATCATTAATTAATGAATAATAAAAGATTGCTTTGGGTTGATGATGAAATTGACCTGCTGCGTTCGCATATTATTTTTTTAACTGAAAAAGGATACGATGTCGATACTGCCACTAACGGTGAAGATGCTATTTCTTCGGTAAAGGAAAAATCTTACGATTTGATTTTTTTAGATGAGATGATGGCCGGAATGGGCGGCCTGGAAACGCTCGGCCAAATTAAAGAGGTAAACCCGAATATTCCGGTCGTGATGGTTACTAAAAATGAAGAAGAAACATTAATGAATGAGGCAATCGGCGGCAAGATTGCCGATTACCTGACCAAGCCTGTAAATCCGAGCCAGGTTTTATTGGTCTGTAAAAAAATATTGGATGCAAAAAAAATTACCGGGGAATATGCAGCAAAAGACTACCTTCATGATTTTAATACTATCTCACAGGCACTAATGAATAATCTCGATTTTGCCGAGTGGACGGATATTTATGTAAAGATGGTCAATTGGGATATTGAACTTGATACTCATCCGGAAATCGGATTACGCCAAACTTTGAATGATCAATTTAAGGAAGCCAATAAAGAATTTTCAAAATTTGTAGAATCAAATTATAAAAATTGGATTTCTAATCTTGGAGATTTTGATACCCCTGTACTGTCGCCGGAAATTGTTCCGAAATTTATCATCCCACATTTAAAGGATTCAAAATCTGCAGTCTTCTTTTTTGTGCTGGACTGCCTGAGGCTTGATCAATGGCTATTAATGGAAAAGCATCTGATAGATACCTTTAATATCAATAAAGAATTTTATTATGCCATTGTTCCTACTGCTACTCCTTATGCGAGGAATTCTCTTTTCAGCGGACTGTTTCCATCGGAAATTGAAAAATATTACCCTGATCTTTGGAGTACAGGCAATGACGATGAACGGAGTATGAATAAATATGAAAAAGAACTGCTACAACTGCTGTTGGATCGTAAGAAAGTAAAATTAAGAAACGAATTAAAATATATTAAAATAATTGATCCGGAAGTTGGCCGTACATTTGAGCAAAATATATTATCATATCAAAATTCGCAGTTGACGGCAGTTGTTGTAAATTTCCTTGATATGATTGCACATGGAAGATCCGATTCCGATTTGTTAAAAGAAATTGCGCCTGATGAGCCGGCATACAGATCTCTTACAAATAGCTGGTTCACTCATTCTTCGCTTCTTTCTACTTTCAGAGCTTTGGCGAAAATTAAAAATGTGAAAATATTTATAACAACCGATCACGGAAGCATACGCTCGTTACGTGGAGCGAAAGTATTGGGTGATAAAGAAGCCTCTACAAATTTACGCTTCAAATACGGCAGAAATTTAAAAGTCGACGGCAAACATGCCATTTACATCAACAATGCGGAAGAGTACAAGCTTCCGAAACGCGGCGTAACGGTAAATTACATTATTGCAAAAGAAGATTACTATTTTGTGTATCCCACCGATTATCATAAGTATTTGACTTATTATAAAGATACGTTTCAGCACGGCGGTATATCGATGGAAGAGATGATTCTACCAATAATAATGCTTGAACCGAAATAAAGTGAATTATCCTTTTGAAAAAATTATATTCTCCGAAGAAGAAACCGGAGAATTAGCCGCGGATTTTGCAAAAGATATAAGTGAAGGCGACATTGTAGTTCTTAACGGAAATTTAGGAACTGGTAAAACTTTTTTTATTAAACAGGCCGCAAAGTACTTTAATGTAAATAATGTCAGCAGTCCGACTTTTGCCATAGTAAATGAATATGATGGTTTATTAAAAATTTATCATTTCGATTTTTATAGGATAAACTCTGCAGGAGAATTATTTGATATCGGGTACTACGATTATTTAAACGATAAAAACGCTCTGATTTTTATTGAATGGGGAAATTTAATACCGGGTGTCATTCCAAAAGAAAGATTTGAAATAAATATTTTAATTGGGGATGATTTAGAGAGGGAATTTAAAATTGAAAAATACAACTGAAGAAAAACCGGTATTATCGATAGAAACTTCGCAGTCGTTGTGCGGAGCTTGTGTGTATTTTTCTGCGGAAAAATATTATGAAGAGATCAGCTATCAAAAAAATATTCACGCTGAAAAAATTTTTGAATCGGTAGATACGGTTCTAAAAATTTCCGGCATGCAGTTAAAGGATCTGGACCATATTGCTGTATCGAACGGGCCAGGTTCATTTACTGGCTTGAGAATCGGGATGTCGGCTGTTAAAGGATTGGCATTCGGCAGTTCTTTAGCAATTGTGCCTGTTCCCACATTTGAAGCAATGGCGCTTCAGGTTTTAAATTATCTACCGGATAACTGCGAATTTATAATTGCAAACAGGGTAAATGTAGAAGAAGTGTATTATGCGAAGTTTACTATTAAAGGGAATAGTTATATATTTGTGGAAAATTTAACAATTTTGAAAAAATCCGTTTTTTTGGAATCAATTGTTCCCAATTCACTTATTTTTGGAAATGCGATTCCGCATGATGTTGATATTCAAATAAATGAAAAGAATATAATAGCTCCAGATCCAAAGTATATTGCGGAATGGAGTAAAAAGTTCGGTAAGAATTTAAGAATTACAAATTTCGATTTTTTAGAACCAAATTATCTCAAAAATTTTATCGTTAGGAGTAAAATAAAATGATTAAGAAGTTGTTCTCCATATTATTCTTTTTAACTTCGCTGAGTTTTGCTCAACTTGTCGGCCCCAAAATTACAACACAGGTAAGTGAATATAATTTCGGTACGATTGTTCAAGGTCAAAAAGTACATTATGATTTCTACGTAACCAACAGCGGCGGCGATCTTTTAAAAATTGAAAATGTGAGAGCATCATGCGGATGTACCGTAGCCAAACCCGATAAAAATCAACTTGCCCCCGGCGAAGGAACTAAAATAAATGTTACCTTCAATTCTGCGGGGAAAATGGGACCACAAGTAAAATCAATATATGTAATGTCGAATGATCCTGACGAACCGACTCTGACATTTAAGCTCGACGGAACTGTTGTTAGGGATACAACCAAAGGCTCGATTGAACCGATTGCAAAATTGTATCTTCCGGAACTGACTCATGACTTTGGTAAAGTAAAGGAAGGCGATGTTGTTAAATATATATTTAATTTTAAAAATGCAGGGTCGAATACTTTAAATATTAAGGATTTAAAAACTTCATGCGGATGCACGGCAGCGCTTGTAAGCGATAAATATTTTAAACCGGGACAGTCCGGTACAATACGGGTTGAGTTAGACACAAAAAATAGAACAGGTAAAATGGTCAGAACTGTAACCGTATTTTCAAATGATCTTAAAAATCCTGTTCAGGTTTTAACCGTCTCCGCAGATGTACAAAAGAAGGTTCAATAATGCCCTGGTTTAAAAGATCAAAAGAAAATATTTCGCCTGATTCCCAGAAAAAAGATCTACCCGACGGATTGTGGGAAAAATGTCCTAGCTGCAACGAGATAATCCACAAAAAACAACTCGAAGCTAATCTATGGACATGCCTGAAATGCAATTATCATTTTAGAATCGGGAGTAACGAATATATAGGAATTATAATTGACCACGGAACTTTTAGAGAGATGGACCGCAAAATGCGTTCGGCAGATCCGCTTGAATTTGTAGATACAAAAAAATATTCCGATAGAATTTCCGAAACAATTAAAAAATTAAATTTAAACGATGCAGTAAAAACAGGAACCGGAAAGCTTAACGGGCTCGAAGTAGCGTTCGGCTGTATGGATTTCAAATTTATCGGCGGAAGTATGGGCTCTGTTGTCGGTGAAAAGATAGCCAGGCTAACGGATAGAGCATTCAAGAACAAAATACCTTTGATAATAGTTTCGGCAAGCGGCGGAGCAAGAATGATGGAAGGAGCATATTCGCTTATGCAAATGGCTAAAACAAGCTCCCGGCTTGCAAGATTATCTGAATCTAAAATACCATATATTTCAATATTGACCGATCCTACAACAGGTGGCACAACTGCGAGCTATGCAATGCTTGGAGATGTGCATATTGCCGAACCAAAAGCTTTAATCGGTTTTGCAGGGCCAAGGGTCATTAAGCAGACAATTGGTAAGGATTTGCCTGAAGGATTTCAAAGATCGGAATTTTTAGTCGATCAAGGTTTTATAGATATTATAAGTCATAGAAAAGAGCTTAAGTCTACTATTTTTAATGTCTTAACTTTGCTTAGCTGAGGTAGTTTATCGAAATTATAAAATCGGTTCGGGAAATGCAAAGGATTTCCGGTCTACTAAAAAAGGAGGGGAAAAAAATCGGATTCGTTCCTACAATGGGTTTTCTTCATGAGGGGCATGTATCTTTAATTCAAAAATCAGGACAATTCTGTGATAAAACTATTGTATCGATTTTTGTAAATCCTACTCAATTTGCTCCCGGTGAAGATTTCGAAACCTATCCAAGAAATTTAAAGCGAGATTCGGAAATGCTTGAAGCTAACAAGGTTGATTATCTGTTTTATCCGGATGTTAAAGAAATATATCCCCCCAATTTTCAAACACAAGTTGAAATAACTGGAATTAGTAAAATCCTCGAAGGCAAATTTAGGCCTTCTCATTTTAATGGAGTTACTACAATAGTTTTGATTCTATTTAATTCAGTTAAACCTGACTTTGCATTCTTCGGTCAGAAAGATGCACAACAGGCTGCAGTTATAAGACAAATGGTAAATGATCTGAAATTTGATTTAAAAATTATTGTCTGCCCGATCGTCAGGGAAAAAGATGGATTGGCTCTAAGTTCGAGGAATACTTATTTAAACCCGGATGAACGTAAAGACAGTCTTGTCTTATTTAATACTCTTAGTTTAGCAGCCGGATTGATAAAAGAGGGGGAAAGAAATATTGAAAAAATATTACCGGTGCTCACTGATAATATTGAAAAAATTCAAAGTGCAAAATTAGATTATATTGCATTTGCAGATTCGGATAAATTCGATCTTGTGGAAACTCTTGAAAATGGGAAAGAATATTTCATCCTGATTGCTTGTAAAATAGGAAAGGTAAGATTGATTGATAATTTACTGATCAGAGTTTAACCTTCGCCGGTATTATTTCTTTCATAGATCGATTTTATTCCATATAGCACCAATCCTTTTTCATATTCGAAATCGAAGTTAAAATGACGGGGAAAATTTTCGGCATTTCCGCCTGTTAAAAAAATCCAAATTCTTTCCGCATCCATTTCTTTTTTTAAATATAGAATTGTTTTTTCAATTAGACCTAAGGTTGAATTAATTACGCCCGAAGCAATAGATGATTTCGTTTCTCTTCCAATTAAAGATTTATAGTTATCTAATGTTACTTCCGGCAGTTGAGCGGTTGTTTTATTTAAAGAATCGAACATCATTTTGATGCCGGGTGCTATCATTCCGCCGATAAATTCCGAAGGATAAATAATAATATTAAGAGTTGTTGCAGTTCCAAAGTCAATTACAAGCATGCATCCGCTGGGATTGAATTGATTAAAATCAGGGGATTTATTTAAGAGATAAAAAGCTCCTTCACATGCACATATTCTATCAATGCCCAGCGTACCTGGAGAATCATAATTAATTGTCAAGTTAAATTTTGAATCTCCTGAAATTATATAAGGATTGAGATTCAAAGATTTCAGCTTGTTTTTTAAATCATCAAGCTTTTGCGGAACAACACTTGAAATTGCCAGGGCATCAATTTTTTTTGATTTTATAAAATTAATCAAATCATTAGTATTAGTGAATAAATTAAATTCGGATAATTCCTCATTTTCGAATAGGCCAAGCTTTATTCTGGAATTTCCAATATCAATAGAAGCAAACATACTTTGATCGGTAATTTATTATAAAACAATGTTGATATCGCCGAAATAAATTTTTTCAATTTTATCTCCGTTTCTCAACAATAAAAAGCCGTCGTCGTCTATATCGTGAAATATTCCGTACTTTGATTTATCGTTTTCCGAGATTGAAATTTTTTCTCCTATCATTCTGCATCTTAATTTCCATTCTTTTAAGATCCACTTCGGATTTTTTAATACGGTTTTAAGGTTTTGTTCAAGATTATTTAGTATTTCGGCCAGTAACCTCTCCCTTTCAACAATTTCATTTAATTCGAGCCTAATAGATGTCGGGGCAATATTAAAGTTTCCCTGAAATGTAGTTTGGTTTACATTAACACCGATCCCTATTACTAATCTCTCAATTACATTTGCCTGCGATTGAGATTCTAAAAGTATTCCGGCAGTTTTTTTCCCACTAATCAAAATATCATTTGGCCATTTCAAATCAATATTAAGCTGGTAAAGATTTTCAATAGAAATTGCTACTGCTAAAGAAGCGGCAAAGTTTATGAAGTTTAAATTTCTCTTGAAGTATTTATTATCGGTTAGCAGTATTGAAAACGTAAGGTTTTGATCTTTTGCGCTGTACCAAACCCGGTCTTTTCTTCCCTTGCCTTTTAACTGTTTTTCGGCAAAGAAAACAGTACCGTGCTCATTAAACTTTGCGCTTTTATCAAGCAGTGCAGTGTTTGTCGAATCCGCTTCTTCTGTATAAATAAAATTCCTGCCGATTACATCAGTATCAAGTTTTATATCGAAAGATTCTAAGTTAAACAATGAGGGTTCTCTGAATTTTTTGTTTTAAATAATATTTATAAACCGGTTATTAAAATAATGAATTGAAACGATCAAATCATTTTTGATGACATTATTTCTTCAAAGAAAAAAAGCTAATAAAAAGTTGATGCGGAATTCAGGTTGAAGTCAACTAATAATGATATTTATTAAAAATAACTAAAATTCTGACATTACTTCACAAATAATAACAAACTGCGTCAATGTGGCGTTGTGTATGTCATGACTGTCGTATTAGAAAAAAACTTAGGAATGTCTATAACTTATTATATCTTAAGTAATTACGTCAATAAATTAGTATGGCATGTTTAATGTTATAACTAAATATTAAAAAAAATAATAATGAAGTTTAAATTGTGAACGACAATAAATTAAATCATAAAGATAAAGAAAGGATGTAGTTATAATGGGCAAAATAATTGGAATCGATTTAGGAACTACAAATTCGTGCGTTGCTGTAATGGAAGGAAATGATCCCGTTGTAATTCCGAATTCGGAAGGAGGAAGAACAACTCCGTCGGTTGTAGCATTTACAAAGAACGGTGAAAGATTGGTCGGACAGCCTGCAAAGAGACAGGCAATCACAAATCCGAAGAATACCGTATTTTCCATAAAACGATTTATGGGCAGATTAGTCAACGAAGTTACCGATGAAAAAACAAAAGTTCCATATGAAGTTGTTCCAGGTGATAACAGTTCTGCAAGAGTAAAAATTGACGACAGAATGTACTCGCCGCCTGAAATAAGCGCCATGATTCTTCAAAAAATGAAAAAAACTGCAGAAGATTATTTGGGACAGGAAATAACCGAAGCTGTTATAACCGTACCTGCTTACTTTAATGATTCGCAAAGACAATCAACCAAAGATGCCGGTGAAATTGCCGGTTTAAAAGTTAGAAGAATAATAAATGAACCTACTGCCGCAGCCCTGGCTTATGGGTTGGATAAAAAAGCTTCGGATGTAACTGTAGCGGTTTATGATTTAGGCGGCGGTACATTTGATGTTTCAATAATGCAGTTAGGTGAAGGTGTTTTTGAAGTAAAATCTACCAATGGCGATACTCATTTAGGCGGCGACGATTTTGATCAGAGAGTTATTGATTTTTTAGCCGATGAATTCAAAAAACAGGAAGGCATTGATTTAAGAAAAGATCCGATGGCGCTGCAGCGTTTGAAAGAAGCTGCTGAAAAAGCTAAGATAGAATTATCAAGCTCCCAAACTACAGATATAAATCTTCCTTTTATTACTGCAACTCAAGACGGGCCAAAGCACCTCAATTTAAATTTATCGAGATCAAAATTTGAACAATTGATTGATGATCTTGTTCGAAGAACTGTTGAGCCTTGTGAGAAAGCAATTAAGGATGCCGGAGTTTCCGCAAAGGATATAAATGAAGTCATACTTGTCGGTGGTTCATCCAGAATACCGATGGTTCAAGAACTCGTTAAAAAATTATTTGGAAGAGAACCTCACAAAGGAGTTAATCCGGATGAGGTAGTTGCTATTGGCGCTGCAATTCAAGGTGGTGTTCTGGCAGGCGATGTAAAAGATGTCCTGCTTCTTGACGTTACACCGCTTTCACTCGGAATTGAAACACTCGGTAACGTAATGACACCCTTAATACCGGCTAATACGACAATTCCAACTAAAAAGAGTGAAATATTTTCAACTGCATCTGACAGCCAGCCTTCTGTGGAAATTCATGTATTGCAGGGTGAACGGTCAATGGCTGCCGACAACAGAACTCTTGGAAGATTTCACCTCGATGGAATTCCGCCCGCACCGCGGGGAATTCCTCAAATTGAAGTTACTTTCGATATTGATGCAAACGGTATACTCCATGTTGCAGCAAAGGACAAAGCTACAAATAAAGAACAAAGTATACGAATAACATCATCGAGTGGCTTGAATAAAGATGAAATCGAAAAGATGAAGCATGATGCTAAAGAGCATGCAGCCGAAGATAAGCAGAAAAAAGATTCTGCCGAAACAAGAAACCAGGCCGATAGTTTGATTTTCCAAACAAAGAAACAGATCGAGGAATTAAAAGATAAAATTCCAGCTGATGAAAAATCAAAACTTGAGGCTGAAATTAAAAAAGTCGAAGATGCAATTGCATCCGGTAATACTGCTCAAATTAAAACTGCAACTGAATCGCTTAATAAAGTATGGAGCGATGTAGCTTCTAAACTTTATGCACAAGGCGGTCCGCAGCCTGGACAGCAACCAGAGCAACAGCAGCAAGCCGGTTCTTCAGAACAAAAATCCGAAAAGGAAAATGTTCAGGATGCATCTTACGAAGTTGTTGACGACGAAAACAAAGATAAAGATAAAAATTAAAGTAATATTTAGAACCGGGCGGTTTGACTCTGCCCGGTTTTAATTCTAAATAATTTTTTTAATGTAGAGTATAGTTCTTAATCCTTCTTCTAATTTAATCTGATTTTTTAATTGCGACTTAAAAGTCATTGGACTGAAGGGAAATGTACACTCTATTTAGACTGTAAATACAAATAAGATTAAAAAAATTTGAATCAATTAACATTTAATTAAAATAAAAATAAAGGAGTTAAATAATGCAAGCTCAAGAAAAAGAAATGATTGATGTTCAAGAGAAAACCAATTCTATTGAAGAACTGCTGGAAAAAGAAATAACACTTTTTCCTTTAGTCGATATTTATGAGAATGAAAATGAATTCGTTCTATCGGCAAACATACCGGGACTGGAAAAGGAAGATGTAAAACTTAGTATTGAAGAATCTTCATTAACCATTTTCGGTAAAGTAAATTTTGAAAAAATTAAGGAACGGAAATATGTCCTTAAGGAAAATAAAACCGGAAACTATTACAGGAAATTCAACCTTTCCGATAGTGTCGATGTATCAAAGATAAATGCAGTTTATGAAAAAGGTTTATTGAACATTCATCTTCCGAAGCATGAAAAAGCAAAACCGAGAATTATTGATATTAGATAATCCGCTTTCAAATTCACTGTTCTTGAAAGGCTGACCAAAAAGTATTTTCGTTATCACGAGCGAAGCGAAGTGATCTCACTTTTACATTAAAAACAAAAGATTGCTTCGAAGCTCCGCTTCTCGCAATGACTTATTTCTTTCTTTTTGGTTAGCCCCTTTCTTTTTTAAACGGTTTTTAATTTATTAATAAGGCAATTCTAAAAATATATTTTCATTTGAAATATTATTTTATTTTTACTCATATCGAATCTTTAATGTTTGTATTTGATCTTATCATATATAGCTTATAAATTTTTATAAATAATTAATTTTATTATTGAATAAAATTTAGAATGCGCAATTTAGAAAACGATTATATCAGCCCTCAAGTTATAAGTACAGGTAAAAAACACCGGATTATTTTTATTGATTTGATGCGTGCTTTTGCCGTTTTGCAAATGGTGCAGGGCCATACAATCGATATGCTGCTGTCGAATAGTTTAAGAAATTACAACAATCCAATATTCGCGTCATGGTTTTTTATGCGGGGAATGACCGCTCCTATTTTTCTTTTTTCTGCCGGCGCTGTATTTACTTATCTATTCCGGCTTGTGAACAAACCTTTTAATTCAAATCCAAGAGTGAAGAAAGGTGTAAAAAGATTTTTCTTACTTGTATTTCTGGGATATTTGATGAGATACCCGACTGCTACTATTTTCGGATTTTCACAAGTAACAGAGCTCTCATGGCAAACTTTCTATGCAGTTGATATACTCCAATCAATCGGCTTCGGAATTTTATACATCATTATTCTCTTATACCTTGGTGAGAAATTTAAAATTAACGATTACATTATTCTGAGTATTGGAGCCGCACTAAATTTTATTTTGTTTCCTTTTTTTGATGTAATTAATTGGGCCGGATTTTTGCCCGTTCCTATTGCAGGCTACTTTTATAAAGGAACCGGTTCCAACTTTCCATTATTTCCGTGGGCAGGTTATATTATTTGCGGGGGAATATTAGGAAGCTACCTTGCAAAAAATCCAATGATATTTAAATCTGCGAAATTCTGTATCAACATGTTTGGAGCGGGCGCAGTATTAGTCGGGATTGGTTTCCTGGCTCAATGGATTGAATCTTTATACTACAGCAGCCTGTCACCGTTTTCTTCTGAGCCTCATTTAATTTTTACGAGATTAGGATTCGTTCTGCTTTTAAATTCCATTGTTGCTTTTATTGCATTAAAATTAGATAATATTCCTAAAATATTAATTTTAATAGGTAGAAATACTTTATTAATTTACGTTGTTCATTTAATCATATTATACGGAAGTGCATGGAACGCCGGGTTGGATATAGTACTTGCCAACAATTTGAGCGGATGGCAATCGATAGGCGCTGCAATTCTTATGATTTTGTTAATGACGGGAATGGTTATTTTAGTTAATAAATTTAAAATTAGAAACAAGCAATTAGTTACTTAAAAATTTAAAATGAGAAAATCGGAAACTACTAATCCCGCTGCATCTGAAGATGAAAAAATTTTAGAGCAAACTCTCCGGCCGGCGTTTATAAACGATTTTATGGGACAGCAGAAAATAATAGATAATCTAAATGTATTTATTACCGCAGCAAAAAAAAGAAATGAAGCTCTCGATCATGTTTTGCTTACCGGTCCTCCAGGATTGGGGAAAACCACACTCGCTCATATTATTGCCAATGAAATAAATGTTAAAATAAAAGTAACGTCGGGGCCGGTGCTTGAAAAACCTGGCGACCTGGCCGGAATTCTTACGAACCTTGAAGAGAAGTCCGTATTATTTATCGATGAAATACATAGACTGAGCCCAGTGGTTGAAGAATATTTATATTCTGCAATGGAGGACTATAAGCTCGATATAATGATTGACAGCGGGCCGAATGCGAGGACGGTTCAAATATCTTTGCCGAAATATACTTTAGTTGGTGCAACTACAAGAGCCGGTATGTTAACTTCACCTTTAAGAGACAGGTTCGGAATAAAATTTAGGTTGGATTATTATGATTCGACGATCTTGAATAAAATAATTCTTCGTTCATCTAAAATTTTAAATATTAAAATTGCTGATGATGCTGCACTTGAAATCGGTAAAAGATCTCGTGGAACACCGAGAATTGCAAACCGGCTTTTAAAAAGAACGAGAGATTTTGCCGATTACGAGAATAAAAAAATTATTGATATCGATATTTCAAAAAAAGCTTTAAAAGCTATGGATGTTGATGAGTTCGGCCTGGACGAAATGGATAAAGATATTATTTTAACTATAATCGAAAAATTTAAAGGCGGCCCGGTTGGGCTGGGTACTCTTGCTGTTGCAGTTAATGAAGATCCCGGAACTATTGAGGAAGTGTACGAGCCGTTTTTAATTCAACAAGGATTTATACATAGAACACCGCGGGGAAGAGAAGCAACAGATCTCGCTTACAAAAGATTTGGTAAAAATAAATTTACTCCGGGTGATTCAAATTTATTTAATGATTAATCTATCAATTAACCAATCATCGACAAATCATGAATTCAATAAAAAATTTTTCCGTACCATTTTTAATTTTAATTATTGCATTCCAGATACCGGGAACTGCGCAGCAGAAATATTATGTTCCCCGGAATATAATGAAGTCATATCAAAACGGCACGAGATCGACCGATGGTTCACCAGGGCCAAACTACTGGCAAAATTCTTCCGATTACAAAATTCAGGTAAATGTAAATCCGGAAAATAAATTAGTCTCAGGGACTGAATCGATAAAATACTTTAACAATAGTCCCGATACATTACATAGGATTGTCTTTAGATTGTATCAAAATTTGAATAAAGCAAATGCTGCAAGAGATTTTCAGCTTGACTCTAATTCGATTACCGAAGGTGATGTAATTGAAAAATTTGCTGTGAATAATAATGAAATTAATCTCGATACATCAAAACAAATTAGAATTATAGGAACCAATCTTTTCTTAAAATTAAATGAACCTCTTTTTCCTCATTCAAATATAAATTTTTCTATTAACTGGCATTTTACAATTCCACAAGGAAATAATCCGAGAATGGGTGTTTATGACTCAACTTCATTTTTAATTGGATATTGGTTTCCGCAGGTTTCAGTTTATGATGATATTGACGGTTGGGATACTTACGACTATACAGGCATACAAGAATTCTATAACGATTTTTCGAATTTTGATGTGAGCATTACCGTTCCAAATACTTTTGCAGTCTGGGCAACAGGTGTTCTTCAAAATCCTGAAGAGGTTTTGCAAAGTGAATATTTAAATAAATACAATGAAGCACATAAATCGGATAATGTCGTTCATATTGTTGATGCCGATGATTTGAAGAATGGAAATATTTTTAACTCAAATAAAAAAGAAAATGTCTGGCATTATAAAGCCGATCAAGTGACC
>CAZKUR010000042.1:0-1665 GCA_964556005.1 uncultured Ignavibacteriaceae bacterium
GGAACATACTTTAATTTATCAGATGCATATCGTGTGGTTTGAATATCGTGCACTGCGCTTAGTGTAACTCCCTCTTTCTTAGCCTCAATTACACCAACAGGTTTACGGTCAATGAAAAGAATATAATCGGCAGATCCCGACTCGTAGGATATTCACGAACTGCAATCCCCAATCCTGCAGAGAGGTTCAATTTATTATAATCTTGAACCTGCCATCCGGCTTGTTCGAGTTCTTTATCGATATTTTTACGGGCCTGGTGTTCGGGAGTTAACAATCAATTGCCTCTGGAATAATCACTTTATTTATTAAAGTTATTTACCAAATCACCACCCAAAAGAGTACTATAAATAGAAGGGTGTTATTTCTATATACGTTAGCTCTATCTACATCAAAATTAACAACCCAAAATAAAGAATTTACTACAATAAGTCTATTAATTATCCTATGAATTTTGATGTGACGTATTTGCAGGAATGTAAGTCCGAACAGAGATGACATTAAATTGATGAAGTTATGTGGCTGGCATGTATTAATTGAATCGAAACTCTGAGAGTCATCAGCCGCTTCGCTCCTTCAGAATGACAACATAAATGCAAACTTGAAACTCTTCTCCCGCAAGCAGGGATCAGAATGACAGCATAAAGTAAAAAAGGGAAAGCATTTCTACTTTCCCTTTAAGTATATTGCTACTTTCCTAAACTCCCTTTAGGAAAGATACGTCATTATCATAAATTTACTTCATCAACATCATCTTCTTAACCATTACATGATTATTCGATTCCAATCTGTAATAATATACTCCGCTTGCAAATCTTGAGGCATCGAATGTTACCTGATGCTGTCCCGATTTCATATTTCCATTAACCAAACTAACAACTTGCTGACCAAGAATATTATACACAGTTAAGCTTACATTACCATCCTTTGGAATTGAGTAATCTATTGTTGTCGTTGGATTGAACGGATTAGGATAATTCTGGCTTAGAGAAAACTGAGAAGGAACATTTACACTCACTTCAACTTCTTTAGAATATTTATAAGAACCGTCAAAGTCAATTTGCTTCAAACGATATACATAACTGCCGTTTGAAACATCTTTATCAATAAAAGAATAGATTTCCGGTTGAGTAGTCGTTCCATTTCCCGCAACAAATCCAATTTTCTGCCAACTCTGATTTCCGACTTCGGACCTCTGACTTCTCTCAACATCAAATCCACTGTTATTCGTTTCTGTTGCAGTATTCCAGTTGAGAATAACTTTGTTTACGTTAACTGAAGCCGTAAACGATGTCAGTTCAACTGGAAGTCCGGCATCGGTAGTTCTTATTATAGTGCCGCCGTCACCGACAATTGTTGCTGTGTTAACATCGGGACAAGAAATACCGTAAAGCATATTCGATGTTATACTATTCTGTATAACCCAATTTTGCCCACCGTCATCAGTTCTAAGTATTATTCCGTTTGCAACGGCTATTGTTCCAACATTTTCGTTAACGAAAGAAACAGCTAACATCCAATTAGGTACTCCGCTTGTTTGGGTAGTCCAATTGGTTCCGCCGTCGGTTGTTCTAAGGATTGTTCCTACCATGCCAACAGCAGTGCCGTTATTTGCATCGGTAAAGCAAACACCGCTGAGATCAAATGGTACTCCACTTGCTTGGGTAG
>CAZKUR010000042.1:1765-25547 GCA_964556005.1 uncultured Ignavibacteriaceae bacterium
TCCAATTGGTTCCGCCGTCGGTTGTTCTAAGAATTATTCCGCCGGCACCAACTGCGGTACCGATATCTGCATTGGTAAAAGAAACTCCGTTTAGATCACTGGTAGTTCCGCTTGTTTGGGAAGTCCAATTGGTTCCGCCGTCGGTTGTTCTAAGAATTATTCCGCCGGCACCAACTGCAGTACCGGTATTAGCATCCGTAAAGTCTACTGCTTTAATTTCATTTGTAGTGCCGCTGGTTTGGGTATTCCAGTTTGAACCACCGTCGGTTGTATGTAGAATAGTACCATTCCAGCCTACAGCCGTACCGTAATTCGCATCAGAAAAGAAAACCGCATCTAGATCATTAGTAGAACCGCTTGTCTGAACAACCCAATTAGTTCCACCGTTGGTTGTTCTTAAAATAGTACCGGACCATCCAACCACGGTGCCTGTATCAACATTAACGAAAGAAACACCATCAAGACCATTTGATGTAACTGTAGATATTTCGCTGTTCCAATTACTTCCGCTATCAGTAGTTTTAATAATAGTACCTCCGTCTCCAACAGCTATTGCGGTATTATTATTACAGAAAGTAATGCGATTGAGATTGTAATCAGTTCCGCTACTTTGAGCTACCCAGGTATTTCCACCGTCAGTAGTTCTTTGTACATCACCCATATCGCCAACTACGGTACCGTTACTTGAGTCGGTAAAAGCGACAGAATAAAATGTATCCCAAGTTGAGATTGACTTATCAATCCACGTGGTTCCGCCGTCGGTTGTTCTAAGAACAGTTCCCATTTCTCCTACAGCGGTTCCATGATAATAATCGGTAAAACAAACTCCTTTTAACCAATAATTTGTATTGCTCGTTTCGTAAGTCCAATTAGTACCTCCATCAGTGGTTTTTAAGATTGTGCCTTCTCGTCCAACAACAAATCCTGTATCTGTATTTACAAACGTTACCCCTTCCAGCCAATGCTGAGTTCCGCTATTTTGGGTAACCCATGTACGGCCGCCATCGTTTGTTCTTATTATTACTCCTACAAGTCCTACTGCCGTGCCATGAATGGCATCGGTAAAACAAACGCCGGCAAGAGTCATTTGTGTTCCACTAGTTTGACTGATCCAACTTTGACCGCCATCTGATGTTCTTAAAATAAGCCCGTTCCCGCCAACAACTGTCCCTGTATTGCTATCGGAGAATGAAACAGACGAGAACCCATTTCCATCGGTAATATTAGAATTAAGGCCGAACCAGCTGCTTCCTCCATCTGTGGTTTTTAAAATTGTACCGCTGCCTCCCACTGCAAATGCTGTGTTTGCATTAATGAAGCAAAAGCCTCCTAGTTGGTTTCCCTGAGGTAAAGGATTTTGCCAATACCATTGTGCCACCGATACATTGCTTATAATTATCGTAAAACCTAATAATAATACTATAAATTTAAGTTTACTAAAAAAAGTATTCAGAATTTTCTTCATTATTTACTCCAATGTTTATCAGTTAAATAAATTTTGCTCTACAGATTAAATATATTTATTTCATACTATGGAGGGCAATCACCCGAATGGTTGAAAATGCAAATTACAAAATCACTTGTTCAAGTATTTTACTACTGCTTCTGTACGCGATCGAACCTGCAGCTTTTCATATATTTTATGAATATGCGTATGCACGGTGTCGTTGCTGATGAATAATTTTTCGGCAATTTCTTTATACCTGAAACCGCGAGAGAGAAGATTCAATATTTCGTCTTCTCTAGGTGTGAGTTTTTTGGAGATATCAACTTTTTTGTTTTCTTTTTGAAAATATTGAACAACTTTACGTGCTATCTGGCTTGACATGGGCGAACCGCCGCTGCTGACATCTTTAATTGCCTGTAAAAGTTCTACCGGCGAGGTGCGTTTTAGAAGGTATCCACTTGCCCCGGCTTTTAACGATTCAAAGATCTGATCGCTAACTTCATATACCGTCAGCATTATGATTTGAATTTCAGGGTAATCTTTCTTAATCAATTTTACACATTCGATACCAGACATCTGCGGAAGATTAATATCCATTAAAATAACGTCGGGAATCTGCTTGGGAATATCTCGTAAGGCTTCTTCCGCTGATGAAAACGTGCTTATACACTTATAACCTTCGGATCCATTAATTAGAGCTTCTATTCCTTTTCGTATTCGGTCGTCGTCTTCTACTATTGATATTTTAATTGACACAATATTACTCTTAAAAATTTAATTCAAACTTAATTTCTATTCATTTGCTATACAATCACCCATTAGGGTGAAGATCAAAACATAGCGGATAAAGCCTGAAGAATTTAAATTAAATGGAATAAACCAGGTTCTCATTTAATTAAATTTATTTATGATTCAATGGAATTTCTGCTATAATATTTGTTCCGTTTCCGGGAGAAGTATTTATTTTGAAACTGCCTCCTATCTCTTCAATTCTCTTTTTCATATTTTCAAGTCCGTTTGAGAACGAACTTTTTCCATTCCCATTTTCATCATTGCGTAGCTTCACTACAGTGAGTGTATTAGGTGAAGCGGTAGTAAACCCATTTCCATTATCTTTAATTGAAATAATAAAGCTTGACTCCTGTACGGCAACACGAATTTGAACCTCAGTAGCTTCCGAATGTTTAACAACATTGGTTAAAGCCTCTTGTACCATCATAAATATATTATGCCGGATATCAAAAAGTACGCGAACAGGTGGAATATCGGAAGGTATATCAAGCCGGTACTTAATTTTTGTATGTAAAAGAAATTGTTCGACATGCTGTATAACATAATCAATCAAGCTTTCCAGGTTATCGTTTTTAGGATTAACCGACCAGACAATCTCATCAAGAGCATTAACAACCTTCTTACCGATTGTTGAAATTTCTTCTATTTGCGTTTCAACACTTTTTTCTTTTTCGATGTCTCTTTTTGCCAGTTCACTGAGAATAGATATTTGAGTTACCTTTGCTCCAAGGTCATCATGCATGTCACGGGCGATGCGAAGGCGTTCACGTTCTATCGCTGTTTCCTGTTCCATTTTCCTGGTTTTCTCTTTAATATTCTTTAAAACAAAATATCTTATTATCCATATAATAAAAAATAGAATTACAACTGTCATAATGATACGAAACCACCAGGTCATCCAAAACGGCGGTGTAATTATTAATGTCACCGAATAACCATTCCGGTTCCAGATTCCGTCATTATTTGATCCTATTATGTGCAGAAAATATTTACCGGGATCAAGATTCGTATAGCTCGCATAACGCTGCTTGGCCGAAACATAATGCCAATTTTTGTCAAATCCATCCAGCTTATAAGCATATTGATTTTTCTCAGGTGATGTGTAGTTCAATGCAACAAACTCAAATGAGAAAAAATTTTGGGAGTATGATAGTTTAATTATTTTTCCGGGCGGTACCGGGTTGGGAAGCGGCAGTGTTTTATCGAACACTTTAAAGTTTGTCAAATATACCGGCGGTATCGTTTCATTATTCTTAATATCTTTCGGATAAAATGCATCAAAACCGTTTATACCGCCAAAAAAGAATTCACCATTTGAACTTTTAAAATAAGCTCCCTGGTTAAACTCATTCGATTGAAGCCCGTCATTAAAATTGTAATTTTTTGATCTTTTAGTTTTGATATTAAATTGCGTAATCCCGTTGTTAGTGCTCAGCCACAAATTACCTGAGTCATCCCTCAGAATACCATAAATAACATTGTCAGGCAGTCCATCTTCCTTTGTAAAATACGACCATTTGTTTTTAACAGGATGATATTCAATCAAGCCGTTTCCTGTTGTCCCTATCCAAACCGTATCTTTATTTTCTAAATATAATGATAAAACACCTATAACACTTTCGGTATTTCCTCTTTGAAGTAAATCTTTCGGCATGGATAAATACTTTTTAAACGAACCTGCCATATCCGGATTAGGCAGAAAACGCTCCAATCCGCCCAATGTACCTACCCAGATCCAACCGGATTTATCTTCGCAGATAGTTGTAATAGTCATACCGAGAAGCAAACTTTTACTATCTCTTCCGGGATAATAATGTTTAAAAATGTTTTTATGCACATTGAAAAAATCGATACCGCCTGCAACATTTCCAATCCATAAGTTCCCGTTTTGATCTTTATATAATGCGGAAACATCATTTCTGATAAGGCCAAAACGGTCAGCTGGAATGTGCTGCACATAATGGGTAAACGAATGCGTTGATACATTGTAACGGTTAAGCCCTCCGCCGATTGTTCCGGCCCATATGCTTCCGTCAGAAGTTTCGCAAAGCGCCATAATCCTATTGCTGCTGATGCTATTCGGATCCCCAGGTATATTCTTGAAAGTCTTTATTCTATTATGCTTGAGATCGAAGTATATTAAACCATTTCCAAAAGTTCCCGCCCACAATCCATCTTTATGATCTTCGATAATCGCCATTACAACTTTGGGATTATGAGGGTCAACGAGATAATGCTGAAACCTGTTTTTATGCTGATTGTAAACAAAAACACCACGAAATATTGTCCCAATCCAGAGTATACCAGATTTATCTTCATAAAGTGAATTAACAAGATCATTTTGAAGAGAGGATACCTGGTTGATTTTCTTTGTATTAATATTAAATATGCTTAAACCCGTATAAGCCGATCCCAGCCATAGATTACCGCTTGAGTCTTCATAAATCGCTCTAATCGCTTGAGGTGAATTTTTATAATTCTTAAAAATACCGGTTTTATTATTATAGCTTTTAAGGGATGCTCTCCATGTTCCAATCCATAAAGTTTCCGAATAATCGATAAAAAGCGATGAAATATTATAGATTTTAAGCTTATTCTGCGTAGGATCGAGATCATAGTATTTAACTGAATCAATACCATACTGCAAGTTTATTCCGAATAATCCTTTTGTGGTTCCAACCCATAAATGTCTTTCATAATCCTCACATATTGCATTAATTGAGTAGTATGTTGATGCAGGTGCATCTTTTGTTTCCAGCTTTATATGAATAAATTTATTGGTTTTATGATTGTAAAAATCTAATCCCTTTTGGGTACCAACCCAAATATTTTTTTCGGAATCTTGGAATAATGCCGTCACCCTATTATCTCTTAAAGAGAATGAATTGTCATCATAATGTTTGTGATGATAAAATTGATTTTTAGTAATCGAATAACAATCGACTCCTTCTTCCATGGTTCCAATCCATAAATTACCTTCTGAGTCGCTTAACAAAGCTGTGATATAATTACTCGCTATGGAGTTAGAATCCGCGGGATCATGTTTAAAAATCCTAATTGAATACCCATCAAAGCGATTAAGTCCATCCTGCGTACCAAACCATATAAATCCCTGTGAGTCTTGTACGATAGCTTTGACAGTAGATTGCGATAACCCTTGTTTGATTCCTATCTGATCAAATTTTAGGTCTTGCTGCTGTACATTTATTTCAGCGGTCTGAGCATTAAGCTTAATGAAAAGCAGTATGATATAAGCAGTAGTAAAAATAAATTTCCGGGAACACATAAATATTGAATTAATGAATACTTAGCCTGAACTATAAATTTAATAATTAAAACACAGATCAAATTATTCCCCTAATTATATCTTAAATATACTCACTAAAATTGTAAATGTATAGTTATTTTAAGAGTGAAAAAAACTTTAATGGATTATGTATTAAAATTTTTAAAAAAAAGGAAAAGCATTACTGTCTTCTTTCTTTTGGAATTTTCATTCTATAAAAATATGGCTAAGGCAGATCAATAAGTTTAAAAAGTAATTGCTGCTAAATGAAGTAAATCCTTGCTCATTTTGGAAAACATAATCATAACTTTCATGCTGCCAAAAGTACCGCAACGATTAAGCAGCTTAATGCATTCCCTTGCGATAAAACTTTTATGTTTTCCCAATATCTCTGTAACGTTTGGATATTGTAATTCATAATTATCATTCTGTAGATCGACATTCATGTCGATATTCTTTTTCGGAATATTACTTACTACAGTGTCGTCTTTAATAGTTAAGTTTTGCTGCTTCGAATGTATATTTTTTAGTATCACAATCATTAAGTGAATCTTTAACAATGATCTCAATGTTTTCTTCCTTTAACCATTTGGGGCTCATAGCTTGAGCCATCCAAAAGTTTATCAATTTTGATATGTATTATATTGAAGTTATAACAGATTTAAACTAGTGGAGTTAGCATTAATGCAATTATAATGCGTTTTATTATATTTAATCTTCAATTATTAAGAGTTCACGATGCCCGATAAAACAAAATTATGGTACCTGGAAAATTTTAATCTCTTCAAAAATTTAAATGAAGAGAATAAAGCGGAGTTAATGCGTATTACTTCCATGCGTGAATTAATTAAAAATGATCCGATATATTTTGCAACCGAACCTTCAAATGCCATTTTCTTTTTAAAGACCGGGCGTGTTAAAATTGTTAAGTATACGCCTGATGGAGATGAAAGTATTATTACGCTGATTAATCCCGGTGAGATATTCGGTGAAATGGCATACCTGGATGAAAAGGAAAGAACTGATTTTGCACTGACGGTGGAGTCTGCTTTAATTTGTGCAATAAATAAAAATGATTTAGGCGATTTTATAAATAAAAATCCATCGTTAAATATTAAGCTGACTAAACTGATAGGTTTGAAGCTTAAAAATTTTTCAGAAAGGATTGAAGACCTCGTATTTAAAGATGCAAACCAAAGAGTTATTTCCTTTCTTTTAAGATTGGCTGATAAAAACGGTAAGAAAGTTGGAGAGCAGATTTTTGTTAAACCTTTTTTGAAACACCAGGATATCGCCGAGCTAACTGCCTGTTCAAGACAAACGGTTAATTATATTCTTACCGATTTAAGAAATAAGAATATCATTAACTTTGATCGCAAGAAATTAATAATTAATAACCTCACTTCTCTTAAAAAATATTTAAGTTAAAAAATGTCTAAAACCCGACATATCCATACCAGCAATTAATTTACTTTTGTAATAAAAAATATGAACCTTACATTAGTTATAACAAATAATTGCAGTAGTTGTAAACGAGTTGAGGCCAATATGAAACTATTCGCTGCACAAAATGAGAATATAAATTTGATGGTT
Organism: uncultured Ignavibacteriaceae bacterium; assembly: GCA_964556005.1. Taxonomy (GTDB): domain Bacteria; phylum Bacteroidota; class Ignavibacteria; order Ignavibacteriales; family Ignavibacteriaceae; genus CAZKUR01. The sequence continues at coordinate 8,884 of CAZKUR010000042.1, forward strand.
GTTAATTTAAATGATGTTAAATATAAAGGAATTATTATCGTGCCTGCGCTATTGATAGAAGATGAGCTTTTTACTTATGGCGATATTGACGAGAAAAAATTATTAAACAAATTAAAACAATATTCATAAATCATGACCAAAGATATCTGAAATTTTCTTTTATGATATAAAAACTATTGCCGGCTGCTGTTACATCCTATATTATATTTTCTTCTATAAACTTTAACTCATCCTATAATCCTTCTATTTCTAAGAGAAGGATTTTTTGTTATTAAATGTTTTCTTTAAAGTATTTAACAGACTTGTGCCTCCGGCATTCAAGCGAAAGATTAACCATCCAAGTAAAGTTCCAAAAGCTAAGTGTGCAAGAATAACCGTAACCGGAAATCCTATACCGAAGTCGACTCCGAAATGACCCACACCCATAGCAACAACAGCAGGACTCATCATAAAACCGATGCCGATTAATAGACCATATACAATTCCAGACAATTTGTTACCTTTCCCGAAAAGGATGCTATATATAATTCCAAATGCAGCCCCATTCCAGAAATGATATGACCATCCGGCAATATTGGATAAAGTATCCGGGCCAAGAGCAAATTGATTTAGAAGCAGAACACCTAAAAGTTTCGGCAAATCGCCTGGCATCCCTCCGAAATGAAAGCCGATTTCGCGAACTATTTCCAATCCTGCAGTGCCTATTATTCCGGCTGTAAAACCGTTTCTAATTTGGCGGTTTAAATCTTTCAAACCGGTAAAATAATTTATGATAAATATTAGAATGATAACTGCAATCGAAGGTATCAAAAAGTTTACCGCAAGATCACTTAGTTTTGCATAGCCTGCCTGCGCAACTACAAATAAATTTGGGCTTATCCCTGCAGCAATCAACACCAATAAACTAAATACAATTTTTTTAATTTCTTTTTTCATTTTTACACTCTGAAAACTTTATTAATAAAAGTAGACGGCCGGAATCGACCGGCCGTATTTAGAAATTTATTACCTGGAAATCATTCCGGTTAACTGCTCGAATTTTTGATCGAGCATTTTCGAAATCTTCTGTACTGCTTCTGCTTTGAAATCAGAAAGCTGATCGGTTGGTTTTACGTAACTTACATATGTTTTACCGTCTGTATTTTCATATATATTAAGCCTGACCGGTACTGCAATACCCACACCGCGATCAGCACTAAATAACTTGTTGCCGATTTGCGGATTGCCGACAAATAACGAAATTGCATTTAATGATAACCCGGTCATCGATAATACCTTGCCCTGGTTAAGCTCGGATAATACCATCATTCCGTTTTTAGATATCAATTGCCGTAAATCTTTTACTGTTTGATCGAATGATTCTTTTGACTGTACCGTTACTAAACCGGCTTCTTTTGCATAAGTGCTGCCGGATTGAAATAATGAACCGGCAAAAAGAATTGCCGCTATAAAAAACGCAAGCAGACTTAAATTAGTTTTTCTCATTGCTTTACTCCTTTATTGTTTGTTTTATATATACCGAGTTAAAATATATCAACCCGAAATTGTTAATTGATTGTGGTGTAACTTAATATTGGGAGATAGGATTTTCTGTCAAGTAATTGACAGTTGGGTAGATAAAATTAAACTGAAATGGGAAAATCGTATTTTAAAAAGGTTTTGTTTTTGAATGATTTTATTTTTACAAGAAATTTATTCCCCCGTTACTTCCTTTGTATAACTGCCGATAGGCAGGTTTTCTCTTCCTTTAACCCATTAGTCTGTTTTAGATAAAAAAAATGCTTTAGGTAAACTGGTAAACTAACAAGCCAATTTGTTTAAAATAAAATTTTACTTGGTAGTTAAATAAAAATAACTCAGTGAGCAAATATCGCTACTTTAGATTTTCCGGAAAAGCGAATCTACTTTTTAAGTCCCTTTGGTGCAGTTGGTACTGGTTGCATTTGCAGACGAGGAGTTATTGGTTTACTTGATGAATTACCTTTTATAATTCTTGAACCATTATTATTTTCACCCTTATTAGATTCTGCTAAAATGGATTTTTTCAAATCATTTTTATTACTTTCCCCTATTTGTTGTACTTCTATCTAAATATGATCATTGGATTGATTTCAATTTTTTTTGATTATTTTTTTATCCAGCCAAATTAAGCCTCATTTGACCGGATTCAAATTTTATTTTTTAATTGTTGAACCTTCTTCATAAAAATGACGGCTAAAGCCGTCTTCAGTTCTGTTATAGAGATTTATTCCGTAGTTAATACCCACCCAAATATTACTTTTAGAATCTTTAAAAAGAACATTAATCCTCTCGCTGCTTATTAAAGCGGAATCACGATTAACATAAATATGGTGATAAAATTTATTCTTATTACTTCGTTTAGGTGTAATTTAAAAAGGAGCTCCTTTGATTGTTTGGGATGAATTTACTAAAACCTTAAATTTAAAATGATAATTTTATTTACATGGTTATGAGTAAAATCTGGACTGAAGAAGAAATAAAATTTATTAAACAACATTATAAGCGTAAAGGCGGAAAATATGTTGCCGAACACCTGAATAGATCTCATGGCGGAGTTTTATCCCAGGCAGCAAAATTGGGTTTGAAGTTCGGCGGATTAAATGAATGGATGATTTGGGAAGATAACTACCTTAAACGGCATTACGATAATCGGAAATTATCTTCGATCGCAAAAACCTTAAAACGTAACAAGAACTCCATTATTGCAAGGGCGGGAAGATTAAACTTACGTAATCCCCCGGATCGCAGATGGACTGAAGAAGAAAAAAAACTCCTTCGTAAATTATATCCTGATTTAAAATACTCCAGGGATTACATATCGGCAATTCTTAACCGTCCCTGGGGAGGCATTATTAAGCAAGTGCGGAATCTCAAACTGCATAGGCCGAAGAAAGATTTTCGATGGACAAAAGAAAAGCATGAGTATTTCGTTAAGCACCGCAAATCTATGACTTATAGGGAAATTGCCGAAGCACTAGACTTTAAACTAAAAACGGTTCAACATCATGCTTATGAAACAAAGTTCCAAAAAATGAAGCCTTCTAAATTGTGGACGGAAGAGGAAAATGAATTTATACGGCGTAATTATAAAAAAATTCCAACCCGCGAGATTGCTGCTAAATTTGGTAGATCATCCGATGCAATAAATAACCAGGCCGCTAAGCTTGGACTTAGTGATAGGGAGGGCATGTTATGGAGCACCCAGCAAATGGGATTTCTTCGCCGCAACTATGGGAAATTAACGGCTAAGGAAATCGGGACGAGATTAGGAAAATCGCAAAGCGCAGTTATAGGAAAAGCAGCCAAGCTTGGTCTGAGAACAGGGAAAAGAATTTTATTCACAAAAAAGGAAATAGAATTTATTAGAAAAAATTACGGGAAAATAACTGCCCGTGAGATTGCCGCTAAACTTGGAAGACCTCGGCAGTCGATTGTTGGCCTGGCTTCAAAGTATGGAATTAGATCGGGTAAAAGAAAACCACGTAATTAAAAAGGGAAAGCAGCTACGCTTTCCCTTTTAATTGAGTGCATTTATTTACGTAAATTACTTAAGCAAAATCATCTTTTTTACCAGCATCTTGCTATCCGAATCTAACCTATAATAATATATTCCGCTCGCCAATTCTGAAGCATCAAATGTTAGGTGATATTCTCCTGCTTTCAAATTTCCATTTACTAAACTTGCAATCTGCTGCCCGAGAGTATTATATACTTTCAAGCTTACATTTCCATCCTTTGTTATTGAATAATCTATTGTAGTTGTCGGATTGAACGGGTTAGGATAATTCTGGCTTAAAGTAAATTGAGACGGAACATTTACATTCATTTCAACAATTTTAGAGTATTTAAATGTACCATCGAAATCAATTTGTTTCAAACGGTAGCTGTATATACCCAAAGTGACATTATTATCTACATAAGAATAAGTTTCCGGCTGTGCAGTTGTTCCATTACCAGCAACAAATCCAATCTTCTCCCATTTCTGATTTCCGATCTTTGACTTCTGACTTCTGACATTTGATCTCTGAACTTCAAAACCCCGATTATTAGTTTCCGTTGCCGTCTGCCAGGATAAATTTACATTATTCCCTGATACAGTTGCATTAAAGAAGGTCAGCTCAACCGGGATTATTGCAAAAAGATTTTTATAAAAAGTGAAATTGCCGTTGTATTCGCCAACTATTAAATCTATTCTTCCATCACCATCAAGATCAGCAAAACCAGGATGTGCAAATTGATCTACTTTTATAGATGATGTTAATTGATTATTGGCTGTCCACACAGGATTAAACCGGTCACCGGTGTTTTCATAAAAATCAACACTGCCGCTGCTTCTGCCGATAAACAGGTCAAAGTCTCCATCGTTATCTATATCGGCAAAAGCGGGTCTGCAGTACGAAGGGAAACTGACCCCTGAAAAAAGAGTAGTATTTTGAGTGAAATTGTTGTTCCCGTCATTTAAATAAAATTTGGTATTACCTGCATCTTCCGAACCGACTAAAAGATCTGGATCATTATCGCCGTCAATATCAACAAAAGCAGGGATGCTTTGATAATTCACGCTTACATTTGCAAACATTGTAGAGTTTTCGGAAAATGTGCCGTTATCATTTATGTACAATTTTAATGTCCCGCCTGAAGTGCCTGAAACAATATCAAAGTCCTGGTCGTTATCAATATCGATAAAAACGGGAGAACATCTAAAGCCGGGATCAATTCCAGCAAAGATTACGGAAGCCGTATCAAAGGAAGGCCAGAAATTATTTCCGTTATTTTTAACATATAAAAGTCCGCTGTACGTTGAACCCGACAGAAGATCGAAATCTCCGTCATTATCAAAATCAGCAAAAGAAACTGTTGAAGATCCGCTCGCCTTTATCACTTTAAAATATGCCGGATTGTATTGAAACTGCGGACTAGCAACGGTGCCTGTATTTTCATAGAAATATAAATTCCCGTTAGCAGTTCCATAGATTAAATCTAAATCATTATCTCCGTCAAGATCGCAGAATGCGGGATCCTTCCAGTAATTTGTAGTTTCAACATTTGAAAAAACCGTATAATCTCTCGTCCACGCGGGAACAGATGGAGTGCCAGTATTGATGTAATAAAAAACTGCAGCGCCGTCTCTTCCTATCAGTAAGTCGTAGTCACCGTCATTATCCAAATCGGCCAGAGAAGGATAAGCATTTAAGCCCACATCGGGAATCCCGGTTACCAAATCATCATCCCTCTGGAAAACCGGGTTCTGTGCTGTGCCGGTATTTCTAAAACCCATGCTTATTCCGGGATCCGGCCCGCCTAAAAGAGATTCTCCGGTTCCGACAATCATATCGATATCGCCGTCATTATCAAGATCGGCAAATGCCTGTCTTGCATCGGTTCCTATTTGAGTATTTGCATCGGAGAATAGAGAAGTATTAACATCCGCCCACACCGGGCTGGTCGGACTGCCAATATTTTCATAATACAATATTCCGTTATATCCGCCTATGGTTAGATCCAAATCCCCGTCGCCGTCAAGGTCGGCAAGAGCGGGATAATATGCATTTGTAAATTGATAGCCGCCTGCATAGATAGATGAAAACATAGAAGTATCTTTTTGGAATACAGGCGCCGTATTTGTACCGGTATTTTCAAAATATTCTATTTCAAGTCCTGAGCTTCCAAGAATAAGATCGAAATCCCCGTCATTATTAAGATCAGCAAAAACCGGCGCTGTAAAGGCCTGTACCGTCACGCCGCCGGGAGCAAAGACTGAATCAACCTTCTCCCAATTCTGGGCATATAATGTTGCTGAAAAAAATAAAATGAGTAAAAATAGATTTTTCATAAGTTCCTCCCTTTGTATCCCCTATTTAAGAAATTAAATAGTAGAAATTTCTAAAAAAATATTATTGAAAGATAAATATACTACTACTGTTTTACTGCTCTGATTTGACTTATATATTAACTTCCTTAAATCTTAATTATTGCTCTTTTAAATATAAAGATATAATTTCTGTTTTTTGTAAAGTTTTTTTGAAAATAAAGGAAATGTACATTGTTAAAAAAGGGAAAGCATCTTTGCCTTCCCTTTTGTGGGTTCTTTCTATTTTATAGATTAAGAGTAAGAAATTAAATTTGAAATTATTAAATATACCTTCCACATATTTTTTACTTTTGCTTTTTAACTTTATTTACTTATTCATAATCCTACTCATACTCTAATATTATTTCAGCAGAATCATCTTTTTAACACTAACATTATTACCTGCTTCTAATCTATAGTAGTAAATTCCGCTTACAAATTTTGAAGCATCAAAAGTTACCTGATGCTGTCCTGCTTTCATATTTCCATTTATTAATTCTGCAACCTGTTGTCCTAAAGTATTGTATACCTTTAAACTAACATTTCCATCCTTTTGAATTGAGTAATTTATAGTTGTTGTCGGATTAAACGGGTTAGGATAATTCTGGCTTAAAGAAAATTGCGACGGAATATTAATATTTACTTCAACCGTATTTGAATATCTGCAAGCACCGTCAAAGTCGATTTGTTTCAGACGATAACTGTATGTACCTGAAGTAACATCTTTATCTACAAAGGAATAAATTTCCGGTTTGCTCGTTGTCCCATTTCCTGCAACAAATCCGATCTTCTCCCACTTTTGATTTTTTAATTTTGACTTTTGATTTTTCTGTATTTCAAATCCTCTATTGTTTGTTTCTGTCGCTGTCGACCAATTCAACGTTACAACATCTCCATTCGAGCCTGCTGTAAAAGAAGTTAACTCAACAGGGACTTCTGAATTGCAGATACTAAAAACCATGTGAGCACTTAATGCACCTCCGGCAGCTCCTGGTGTTGCAGCGTTAAGTGTACCAAATGAATTATTCAAAGAAGGCCATGCATCCATTGACCCTATCGTCCCTCCGATTGGCGATGGATCACCGCGTCTTACAGCAATTAAGTAATCTCCATTTGCTAATCCTAAGATCATACGATCTACTCCACCGCTGCTGCTGAGATCGGTCCAAAACACCACGTTGCCGGCAGAGTCAATAGCCTGCATTGGATTGCGTGAAAAGGCAAGACCCAAACACTGACCACCATCGATTGAATCGTAAAAGGCAACAACTTTTCGCCAATTTCCCGGGGAGCCTGCGAACCAGCCTGAGCTAGTAGTAGAAGGAGTTGGATGAAAATCGGCGAAAAAAGCAATTTGGCCTGCATTATTTATAGAAGCAGCCTGCATATCGAGATAGGTTCCGCCAATAGGTGTCGGATCAGGAACCTTGATATACCATTCATCAATTCCTCCTGAACGAACTATTATACCGCGATCTGTAATTCCTCCGCTCACAATTGCACGGAAAGTTATTTGATCCGAATCATTAATATCAGGGACAGGACCGATTGGAATATTTGTACCGTCCTGAAATCCGTAACTCTCTGTGCCAAGCAAAGAGTATGTTCCTCCGCCAGGAGCAGGATCACCGATAGCAGCTATTTTTGAGACAACACCGTTATCCCACATAAAAATATTGCTGTTGGTTGTACCTACAGGAGAAGCGAGGAAAACAACTTTCCCGTTGTTATTTATTGAACCGGGTCCAACAGCAGCAAATGTACCTCCGATTGGAGACGGATCGCCTACGGCTGCAACTTTTACAACCTGATGAGTAGCCGCACGATACAAAAACAACCCGCGGTATGAACTTCCTCCGTTTACATCGCAAATGAAGAGAACATCACCCGAATTATTTACAGCAGGTGCAAATGCAGTTCCGCCGAAAAATCCGCTGAATGTTCCGCCGATGGGCGACGGATCGCCGCTGTGTGCACTTGTATCTCCGCTCCCTCCACCTAAACCACATCCGATTGCGATAGCATAGATACTGTTTGAATCCGCGGCAAACACACCCTGATTTCTGGTTGAACCGTTAACCTGCGAGAAAAATGCTATATATCCTGATGAATTTATCGTAGTAGGATTCATGAATGCTACTGGGTTCAAAGTGCCGCCGCCGGTACCAGGTGCGATTTGTCCGTGTTTTGCGTAAGATTTTAGGTTGCAAATTGAATCCAGCAAACTAATATTATCTACATCAGTTTCGTTGTTCGAGTAAAAACTTGTTCCATAGCTTACAATATTATCATAAATTCTTACAAAAGTTTGTCCGCCGTTTTCGTTTTGCCGATTTCCGCTTCTTTTTTTCAGCTCATTTCCGGTATTTGTGTATACCGAATAATTTCCAGTATATGAATTAGTTTTTAGAGACGTATTTTGTATATGCGATTGAGCATCCAAAGTACTGAAACCCATTAAACAACCCATTAATATAAAAGCTGAAAAATGTAAGATTCTGTACATTGTTTTATCCCTTAATTAAGTGAAAAGAAATTACATATAAAGAATCTTAGGAAATATTCCTTGTCTTTATACATTGTTATTTAATAATTAGCTATTTAAATATACTTACTAAAATCATTAATATTAAAATATCCTGGATTTTTAAAACCGAGGCGGATTATTTTGAATTTTAAGATAAAAAAAGGGAAGGCATCTCTACCTTCCCTTTTATGTAGTACTTACACTTTCCCAAACTTCGTTACGATTTCCCAAACTCCGTTCGGTAAAGAAAGTTATTTAAGTAAGATCATCTTCTTTATGAGTACTTTATTATTCGATTCTAACCTGTAGTAATATATTCCGCTTGCAAATCTTGATGCATCAAATGTTACCTGATGCTGTCCTGCTTTCATATTTCCATTTATTAATTCTGCAACTTGTTGTCCGAGAGTATTAAATACTTTCAAGCTTACATTTCCATCTTTCTGAATTGAATAATCGATTGTAGTTGTCGGATTAAATGGGTTAGGATAATTCTGACTTAAAGAAAATTGAGACGGAACATTTACATTTACTTCAACTTCCTTGGAATATTTGAATGAGCCGTCAAAATCAATTTGTTTCAAACGATATACATAATTTCCTGAAGAAACATTTTTATCAACAAAGGAGTAAGTTTCCGGTCGGGTAGTGGTTCCATTACCAGCGATAAATCCGATTTTCGTCCATGTCGAATTTGGGGTTCCGGAATTCGGAATAGATCTTTGAATTTCAAAACCACGGTTATTCGATTCAGTTGCGGTTGACCAATTTAGCAAAACAGAGCCGTCGCTACGAATATTTCCTGTAAATGATGTTAGTTCAACAGGCAAAATTACTTCTGATAAAGGCCTCCACCAGGTACCGCTTCCAATCGTTCCGGCAAAAATAGTTGTATCGTCAATGAATAAAGCTTGGATATAATTACTGACTAATCCGCTATCAACCGTTGACCAATTATTACCTTTATCGGTTGTAAGATACACATTTGCTGCACTGCCGTCACTTGAAGAAGTAGATGCAAATAGGTTGGTGTCCTTAACTGCAAGTCCCCAAATCATCGAAGTAGGGGGCAAACCATTATTGATTTGAGTCCAGCTGGTACCGTTATCATTTGATCGGTACATACCTGCAGCAGCTTGACCGTTAGGATCGCCTGTTCCAGCAAAGATGGTGCTATCTCCCATCACTGCGAGTATGCTGACACGATTATCCAACCCGTTATTTATCGGTGTAAAGGTATTGCCATTATCGCTGGAGCGAAAAGCTCCGCCATATATAGCTCCTGCAAAAATATACTGCGCGTTTTCAGTAAAGCTCATCACCCATTTATATTCTAACCCTGATACAGAACTCCAGGTATTACCGTTATCTGTCGAACGGTATGCCCCTCCGAAAAAGCCAAGGCCGGCATAAATATCTGTACCGTCTGTGTACATAGTCCAAATCATCGCGTTTGCCAAACCGCTTGCAGTCCATGTGGCACCATCGTCAGTTGAGCGAAAAACTCCAGATCCCATGGCCCCGGCAAAAATATCTGTGCCAACAACGGCTAATCCATAAACAGCTTTAAAATTTAATCCCAGGAAATTCCAGGTTATTCCATTATCGTTTGATTGAAAAACTCCGGAACCTGTTCCTGCCAGTAAATTATTCCCTCCCGTACCGTTTGGAAACGTTGCATAAGCATAAACGGTATTAGCATTATAGCCTGAATTTTCTTCAACCCAGTTTGTGCCGTTATCTGTCGAGCGAAAAATTCCGTTGCGATAAGTCCCCGCAAAAACATCTTGATTGGAATTAACAATAAGCGACTCAACCCAATTAGTAGTTAATCCTGTATTAACAGAATCCCAATTTGTACCGTTATCTGTTGATAATAATATCCCTTCCCCCCTTGTTGCTGCAAAAATATTTGAACCGTTAACGGCAAATGCCCGAATAGTAGCGGTTGCCGGTAATCCGTTATTAACCTGTACCCAGTTATTTCCATTATCGGTTGAACGGTAAATACCATCAGCAAATGTCCCTAAAAAAATGTCATTACCGCTAACTCCCAGGCGAGGATCGGAAGCCGGATTAGCAATACCGTTGTTTGCCAGTTGCCAGCTTTGACCATTATCGGTAGATCGAAAGACCTGGTATGTGCCCCACGTAGCTGCAAAAATAATTGTATCCTTTAAAGCAAGATCACGGACATCTAAAGACAATAAACCGTTATTCATGTGTTCCCAACTTGCTCCATTATCTGTAGTACGACAAATACCGCCACCTTGACTACCCATAAAAAGACTATTTCCTTTTAAAAGAAATTTATGAACGTAGGTTCCTGCAGTCACTGTATCGTTGACATCTATCCAAGTGTTACCCATATCTGTGGAACGAAATACTCCGCTTCCCCAGGTACCGGCAAAAATATTTGAACCTTCGGCATAAAGGGCAGTTACTCTGATGTTTATATTAGTCAAACCATTATTGACTGGTGTCCAACTCGCACCGTTATCAGTAGAGATATAAATCCCACCGCTCCACGGAGCAGCAAACAGATTGCTACCACTCTCACAAAAAGCATCTACCTCGCCTCCCTGAGGACCGGTATGATTCCATTGTGCATCCGTTTCATTCGGCTGAAAGAAAATAATGCCAAGTATTAATAAGGCATATAGAAAAATATTTTTCATGTTATCTCCAAATTATTAATTACAATTATTGTTTGTTAATAAATTCGTATTATTAATAATTAGAGACAACTACGCGTTTACGTAGTTTTTATTCGATCAACAATTTTACATTATCCGATATAGCTTCAAATAATATTTAACCCGATGATAGCGAAGGCTGCAAACACTTTATATTGGCTATATGACGATAAATATTCAACTTTAAATTAATGTTTTTTCTGTGCCTATTCTTGTATATCTTCATCTGAGTCTGCTTAACAACTATTACTATGAATTAATTTCAGAATAATAATTAAACTATTGCTTCTGCAAATTTTTGTGGCAGACAAAATTGATTAGACACAAGGGTAAGATTTGAAGCTTAGATAAAAACCGGCATCAGCTAAATAAGATCGAATTTATACTAATTTCTCCCGTACCGCTTTTGCTACTGCACTCTGCTGTGAGTGAACCTGAAGTTTTTTATAAATACTTCGAACATGAAAATCAATTGTATGAGGACTCAAAAATATCTTTTCGGCTATTCGTGGTTTAGTCAATCCTTTTACCATGAGGTCTAGAATCTGTTCCTCGCGCTTGCTTAATCCGTATTCCTTTTTTTTTGGTGTTATAGTTCGAAACATTTCCAGCACCGAACGTGCAATTCTTGCATTAATAGGTGCACCTCCGTCCAATACTTGATGAAGTGATTCAACAATCTCCTCATTAGTTGCTGTTTTTAATAAGTATCCCGAAGCGCCGGCACTAATAGCCTTAAAAACTTTATCATGTTCATCATGAACAGTCAGCATAACTATATCTATATCATCAGCGATAGATTTAATATGTTCTATTCCTTCGATTCCGGAAATACCCGGCAGTTCAATATCGGATAAAATAATATCCGGTTGATTAGATTCTTTTAAAAATTTAATCGCATCTTCGCAAGTTTCAAAAGTTTTGTCGCAAATAAAACCGGAGAGACTATTGATTAAAGCAGCAAGGCTGGAACGAAAATCTTCATTATCCTCTATAATCCAGACCGATATATTTTTTTGTTTTTTCTCCATTATTCACAATAAAAAGTTACTGAATTATAACTATGTAAATCGAATCGTTCAACTACGCGTTCACGTTGTTTTTACTTTGATTATTACTTTTGTACCGGTTCCTGTTGCTGATTCGACTTCAACTTCTCCACCGAGAGCTGCTATTCTACGTTCAATATTTTTTAGCCCATTGCTGCCGGTTTTAATTTTATTCTCTTTCCTGAATAAGTCTGAATCAAATCCCACCCCGTTATCAGATATTTCAAGATTAAAAACTCCATTATTTATAAACACTTTAATTTCAGCTTTAGCTGCCCTGCTATGCTTCGTAATATTATGTAATATTTCTTTATAGCTTAGTATTACATTCCTTCGGAATTCCAGTGAGAGTTTTGTTGAAAGAATTTCTTCCGGCGAAATAAATTCATACTGAATACCGCCCAACAAAGTTTGTGCAGTATCTTTCATTCTTAATATCATATCATCCAACTTGTCGAAATCCGGATTGACAAACCAAACTATATCGCGCATGACTGCTGCAATATGCGATGAAGTATTATAAATACGTTTTAATTCCTCTTTTGATTTCTCTGATAAAGATTCTTCATTTTGAAGTACCCTGCTTCGCAAAACAATGCTTCCAAGGCTGCTGCCTATTTCATCGTGAAGGTCTGCTGCAATCCCCACACGCATCCGCTCTATCTTAAGTATTTGTTTAACACGGTATTTGTAAATAAAAACTATTGTACCAATTATGATTATGATAACTAAAATCTTGAACCACCAAGTCATCCAGAATGGAGGTGTAATTATTATATTAATAAAAGTTCCTTTCTCATTCCATATTCCATCGTCATTCGAAGCTTTCACATGAAGTACATATTTACCGGGATCGAGATTTGTATAGCTGGCGTATCTTTGTTTAGCCGATACAATATGCCAGGCTTTATCGAAACCTTTCAGAAAATATGCATACTGATTTTTATTTGGTGCGGTATAATTCAGTGCAACAAACTCGAAGGAAAAGAAATTCTGTGAGTATGACAAAGAAAGTTTTTTCATTGAAGTCAGCGCTTTTGGAAGTTTAAGAACTTTATCAAAAACTTTAAATGATGTGATATAAACAGGCGGAATATCCTTATTATCTTTAATCTTTTCAGGATAAAATGAATTAAATCCATTTACCCCTCCAAAAAACATTTCGCCGGTCCGGCTTTTAAAGTATGCCCCCTGATTAAATTCCTTTGCCTGCAGTCCATCATTAGCATCAAAATTTTTGAACACTTTGGTTCCAGGATTAAATCTGGATATTCCATTGTTTGTACTTATCCATAAGTTGCCAGATTTGTCCGGCAAAATGCCTAAGACTACATTATCGGGTAATCCATTTTTTGAGGTATAAGAGATTATTGAATTTAATTTGAGATTAAATTTTAATAATCCATTTCGTGTCGTACCTATCCAAATAATATTATTAGTAAATAACAAACTAGTAATTCCCTTATAATCCGTATTTTGTCTACTTGAATTAGGTTGTAATCTGTAGTTTATAAATGAGTTTAATTTAGGGTCGAAATATTTTAAACCATCAAGAGTTCCCGCCCAAATTCTACCCTCCTTATCTTCATGCAACACCGTCACCGATCTTCCGCCACCAATCGAATTTGGTACTTTTTCCGAAGGATAATAATGTTTGAATATTTTTGTTTTTCTATTTATAATATCAATTCCACCCCTTACATTGCCAATCAATAAATTACCGTTGGAAGCTTCGTATAATGCGGTTATATCATTATTGCTTAAACCCTTAGAATCAATCGGAGAATGCTGGATATATCGTTTAAATACACCTGTTGATTTATCATAAGAATTAAGACCTCCTCCGATTGTTCCAATCCAAAGTACTCCATCTGATGTCATACATAGAGAGAAAATTTTATCACTGCTGATACTATTAGCATCATTTGGATTATATTTATATGTTTTAATCACATTCCTTTTTTTATTGAAATGCTTTAAACCGTTACCGTAAGTTCCTACCCAAAGGCCGCCGTCCCGATCTTCAAAAATTGACATAACAACATTTGGATTAATAGGATTATCGAGGTAGCGTTTGAAACGGTTATTATTTTTATCATAAACAAATGTTCCGCGAAAACTCGTACCAATCCATAATATTCCCGTTCTATCTTCATACAACGCATTGATAATATCATTTTTTATAGCGGGGATTTGTGAAATTTTATTTGTATTCAGGTTAAGTACTCTCAAACTCATATAAATTGATCCGAACCAAAGATTGCCTTTTGTATCTTCATAGATTGTCTTAACGGCTTTAGTGGTATTTGCGTAAAGCTTAAAAGAGTTGTTGTTTTTGTTGTAACGTTTCAAAGGTTGATCAAATGTCCCGACCCATAAAGAACCTGCACGATCGATGAATAAAGATGTAACACTATTACCATATGGCGTGGTAGGATTAGTATTGAGATTATTAATTTTTTCAAAACCATGGTTTTCTTTCAAATTATATTTTAATAATCCCTTATATGTACCAATCCATAAATTCTCATCATTATCTTCACGTATAGCTGTAATTGAATTTCCATTTAGATTTAAAGGATTTATCGAGTCAAAGAAGTAATGTGTGAAAGTATTTCTTTTTCTATTATAAAGGTTTAACCCGGAATTTGTACCTATCCAAATATTCGAATAAGAATCCTCAAAAAGAGAAGTAACTGTATTATTGCTGATAGTAAGAGAATCATTTACATTATACATGTAATGATAGAACTTATCCTCCGAAAGAACATATCTGTTCACACCACCGTTCGCAGTGCCTATCCATAAATCTCCTTTAGAATCGCTTAGTAAGCAATTAATTCTGTTGTTTGAGATTGAATTCTGGCCTGCCATTTCTTCGGAAGAGTTAGCCGGACTGTGCTTGAAAACTTTTATGGAATAGCCATCATACCTATTTAATCCATCCTGGGTTCCAAACCACATAAAGCCCTGTTTATCCTGCACAATAGCATTTACCGTTGACTGCGAGAGTCCCTGATTGAGTCCTATATTTTCAAAATCTAAATCAGTTTGAGCTGAATTTATATCAAAGGATTGCGCAGCAAGTCTTCCAGCAATAACTGCCGTAATAACGGCAACGAAAATTAATATTTTATAATTTTCCATGGATTTCGTTTTAAAATCAATTACAATTAAAAAATAAATTAAGGAAAAATACTTTAATCGTAAATGTTTTTAATCGTAAACTCATCTATAATTCTTTTTAATAAAAGGCAGGAATTCTGGGTAAGGACTAAAATAAAGAATTCTTCTCTTCATTATTATTCTTCGTCTTTTTTTGAATTGCCAATGTATTCCTCTCCCAAAAGACATTATCATGATATCCCTGAATGCTTTTATCTTTTTCTGCTAAATCCAACCGTTTGTTGGCGAGACAAATATATTCTTCAGATAATTCAACAGCATAAAAGTTTCTTTTTAATTTTTTTGCTACTACAGCGGTTGTACCCGAACCGGCAAAAGGATCTAAAATGATATCACCTACATTTGTACTTGCAAGAATTAATTTGGCAATCAACTTCTCAGGCTTTTGTGTCGGATGATCGGTATTTTCAGGCATGCTCCAAAAAGGTATGGTTATATCCGTCCATAAATTGCCTGGGTGAGTCAATCTAAAATTTCCGGCTTCACTTTCCTCCCAATCTTTCGGTTTGCCGTTATCTTTATAAGGAGCAATTACTTTTCTTTTTAACTTGATGTTTTCAAGATTGAATGTATATTTATTACTCGCGGTTGCGAACCAGATATCTTCATGTGAATTTTTGAAATTACTTTTTGCACCGCGGCCTTTTTCCCTTTCCCAGGTTATCCGGTTTCTAATAATTAAATCATCCTTAATAGCTTGATAAATGGAAATAGATGTTTTCCAATCACCGCAGATATAAACAGTAGCAGTTTTTTTTAGTGCCGGAAGTAATAACTTAAACCACGACTTAAACCATGCAGTATATTTTTCTTCCGAAGTTTTACTAAAGCTGTTGTTATGAAACTGCTTGCTTAAATTATACGGTGGGTCCAAAAATAATAAGTCAACGGAATTTGGCGGAATAAATTTATAAGCCTCATAAATATCTCCGTGAAGAATTTTATTCAATACGGCAAAACCGGAAATTCGGGAAATCGATTGAACCTTACTTAAATAAATTTCCTTTTCCTTGTTTGATAATGTAATTGTTCTATTCCTTGGGGCTCTGTTCATTATCTCAATCTTCATTGTTAAGAATAGACATAAACGTGGAAAAAAATTTTGAAATATATTATAAAAAGTAAGATATATTAAAATGGATTTAAATAAAAATTCCATTTAAAGATTTAAATTTTACTTCGTTTTTAACGTATTGATATAAAAAGTAGTTTTAAATAAAAAAATCCCCCAGCCACATCCAATTGCTTGGAATGCAGCTGAGGGATATGAGAAATTGAAATTAAAAAAATATTTTATTAAATATTTAAGCAAAAAACAGATGAAATTTTTTGCC
>CAZKUR010000042.1:25647-32878 GCA_964556005.1 uncultured Ignavibacteriaceae bacterium
AATTCATATTTACTTAATCAGAATCATCTTCTTAACAGACACAAATTTATCGGTTCTTAATTCGTAGATGTACATTCCGGTGGCAGTGTTCTTTGCGTTCCATTCGTATTGGTATCTTCCGGCCTGCAAAGAAGCATTGACCAACTCAGCAACTCTCTGGCCTAAAATATTGTAAATAGATAATTTAACATTTTTTACATTTTCAGGCAGTGAAAATTCAATGGTAGTACTTGGATTGAATGGATTAGGATAATTCTGTTCCAACGAATATTTGTCCGGAATGATATTTCCTGATACCATTATTTTATTTATGGATGAATTGCCAACAGAAATCTCTTCTCCGGATTTTACACTCATGTTTAATTCTTGTCCCGTGAGATCCTGGAGTTTAATATCAATTCCTTCTGCCTTAACTTTAACCGGATATTTTATCCCGTTCATTTCAATTGTTTGCATGCTTTTATTTATATCTTCAGCAATCCTTCCGCTGCTGAATCTAATGTCAAACATTCCTGACGGTGGTGGAGGCGGCAGTTCATATAAATTAAGATCCGTTTCACCATTAACTGCATAGAGAGTAAAACTCCTACCCGCATTATCGGTAATAATTATTTTACCCCAATCATCTTTGAAATATTTTGCAGCCTTAGCGATTTTACCAAAAGTACTTGAGATATTAATTTGTCCTGCCCCGGTAAGCTTTATCCAGTATCCGTAGCCGGGAACTAAGTTCGAAGCCGACTGATATCCATCAGAGTATCCATAAATTAAACTATTTATCAATCCTGGAGGAGTAGTTGTTAATTCCGAAGTTGATGCAGCAATCTCATATCCTCCGATCATGTTCCATCCTTCCGCAGCATCGATAGGATCATGTGCAACAATTTCAATTCCGCAAGCAGGCCACTCATCACCTGTATTATATTCGTTAACTCCTGAATGTTTCATCCAGTAGCCTTCACCGGGAGTAGTTGTAGTAACAGCTTGGTATCCGCTGCTGTATGTGTATACGTCTGCAGAAGGATCTTTTCCCGGCCACCAAATATCTACACCCTGGCCATCCGGGTTTATTCCGGGAACGGATACCATATTCCAGCCGTCGGAAACATCCACTGTTAACTGGAATGTGGTTACGCCTGATCCGGGAATCCAAGTATCCGCTACTCTGATACCACCAAGAATTAATGCTGCTGCATTTGACGAAGTGCCTTGTCTTAAAGCCATCTTGCCAAGATTTTCTGCATCGTTACCAGCATCGGTTTGAGTTATAGTTGCATTAGGTTCAGTACCGTTTAATACCGGATTAATCCATAAACTAACTTCATCATCGTCAGCAGTTCCATTATTAAAAGAATATTTAAGTACAACCAAATATGTTGCATTTAATGCATAATCAAATGAAGTATAAACGGCGTCAGCATCATTTCTTTTGGCAACACCAAAAGAAAGGTTGTCATTTCCATCTTTTTTCACAAACACCCTAGCAAGGTAAATGGATGATGAATTTTCCGATCCCAAATGAAAAAAGTAATCACCGTTAGTATGTGCCGAGAGAATGTTTACCATAAATGAGGCATAAATGCTTCCGGAAGATACATTAGTAAAAGCTCTATTTAAATCTTCGCCGGTAGTCGTCATTGTAACCGATTTGCCAATTCCTGAATTAATATATCCTGAATAGGATAACGGTGTTTCATTAACCTGTATCGGGTTTGTGCCGTCACCGCTGTGGGCTATCCATCCGTTATCGGTTAAATTACTTCCTGTGGGGTATTCAAAGTTTTCAGTAAGTGGTAACGATGGTGTGCTCGCATTTGTAATAGAAAATTGCGGTACTGCTCCGTCTGTTTTATAATCAATATATAAACCGGAATTTGTATATGGATATATTTTGTAATAGTAAGTTGTATTTGCATACCCGGTGAATACAGCATATTGCACTCCTTGAGCAATATTTTGAACCGATTCAGAATTATCTTCTGGAACGCCGTCTATAGGATCATCTATTGAGCTGAAATCTATTGAGCTTCTTTTTATTAAATAGCCGTCTGGTTCGGTTCCGCCCGTTGCATCAATCCAGCTAAGATTGTTATAATAATAATCGGGATTGCCGAGAACTACTGCAAATGCGGTAACATGATTTGTTGGTTCAGGTTTAGTAACAAATCCGCTGCAAGTTACATTTTGAGTTAAAGCACTGCCTCCACTATTAGTTATTAACTCGCCGTCATAGGCGCCGCCTATCAGCCCTGCTTTAAGTCTAACATATACGGAAGTTGCATCTAACACTCCTCCGGAATAGGCAATGTCTATATTCGAAGTGAAATTACTATTATCGGATGAAACCTCATAGTTTGTTGAGCCAATAATACTAATGTTTCCGGATTCGGGAGTTAAATCGGTTCCGCTGATATCGTAGCTTTGCGATACCGATGGGCCGCTGCCCTCCAAATATGTAAAACCGGATAAAGATGATGGAGACACACTTATAGCCGGAGTAAACGCATCCGGGAAAATTGCAGTCCAGTTAGTTCCGATTCTGATTCCATCAATCGACGCATTTGGTGTACCTGCATTGCCTTGTCTAACTGCAAAACGACCAACTTCATTTAAATCCGATGCGGATGTTTGAATTAAGTCTGCTGCAGGCTGAGCACCATCAACCGGAGGATTAATCCAAAGTGATGCTATATCATTATCAGATCCTGTTATTATCTGGTAACTAACAACAATGAGATAAGTTGTACCGATATCCAAATCAGTGTTATACCAAACAGCATCAGTAATTGATGAACTTGCAATTAATCCGACTTGAAAAGTATTAACAACCGTACCTAATTTTATGCATACCCTGGCTCTTAAAATTGTTGTGCTTGTACTTGATAGGTAACCGATAAAATAATCGCCATCACTACTACTGTTATCAGCTAACCCTGTTGTATTTGCAACATTTACCAGAAATCCTGCATAGGTAGTTGTACCTTCTCCTTGCGGGGAAAATTCCGTATAAGCATCCTCAGCAGAAGTGCTGACTGAAATTATATCTATTTTATTTTGTAATCCTGATGAAGGATAGCCTGAGTAAGATAAGCTGCCTTCAGAAACCTGTATGAGATTTTCGTTTCCTGAAATGTTGACCCATGCCCCGTTGCTTACCGAAGTAAGATCTCCTATATCGTAGTCAAAGTTCTCATCAATCAGCAATTGCTGTGAATAAACATTAGAGTTAAATGCAAAAATTATTATCAAGACAAAAAATGTAAAGAGAGTATTTCTTAGCATTATCCCCTCCTATCTTGGTTTTTAATTTATTATTTGTTTTCATGATTTCTTTTTAATTTTTCATTTTAATAAAATGATAGAGCCAGAAATTATTTCAAAAGGATCATTTTCTTTGATTGGATATAATCTCCAGCCGTCATCCTGTAGATATATGCTCCTGAACTCATTTTAGTTCCTTCATTATTTAAACCATCCCAGGTAACCGAATATGTTCCTCTCAATACCTGTTGAGCAAACAAGGCTCTTACCTCTTGCCCAAGCATATTGTAAATCGTAATTGTTACGTTGGTAGTTTTCGGTACCTGAAATTCAACTGTAGTAACTGGGTTAAATGGATTAGGATAATTCTGATATAATATATAATCAAGCGGTAATGCCGGCGGATTTCCATTAATAATTTCAAATTCTACATTTTGTACTTTCTGTTTATTATTATCAATTAGGATGAGGTTTTTCAATGAAATATTTTCCGGTTTCGAAATTCGGAACGGCATATCAGCTAAAAAGTTTTTGCCTGATTGTACGTATTTTTTTGCAAGGCGATCATAAAGAAGAGTTCTCAGAATTTCACCTGTTTGCAAATAAAACCCCTGACCGAGATCGGTATTTATTGTCATATTGGATGGGTTGCTGCTTACATTATCAAATTCAATTTGCACAGCACGAATATCGATCTTGGAATCTAAATAAGATGAAATTCCCTCGCTATTAATATAAAACGAAGCTTTAACGTCGGCATCACTTGCAACTTTTGTCATTCCTGAAAAGATACAGCCGTTTATGTTAGTACCATCAGGATATTCACCGGTAAGAATAATATTTTGTATTAATGACATATCCTGTACATTAACAACACCATCAGAATTGGGAGTTGGCGTTCCGGGTGTCCATGGTGCAATATCTGCTCTTGTGAAAGCATCGCCGGTTAATGTATCTCTATGTACGATATGATCAACCACCATTATAAGGTCGAGAATGTCAAGACATCCGTCTCCGTTTATATCGCCTACAGACAGCACACTGTTTTGTGCTATTACAGTTAAGTCATCAGTAGAAGGCGTTATATCAATCGAAGTCCCGATAGGTGTGCTTGCCTCTGCATCGGTTATCTTTATTGATGATTTTGAGCTATCTTGTAAAGCTGGTAAGTTTGCTATCCGGTAAGAGATTTCTAAAAGATCATCATAATCTCCTTCAACTAAACCGCTCTGATCAAGAGAATACAATAAAACAAAAATTGTATCAATAGAGGCTCCATTCGGAGTTATAGGTCCTCTGATTACATTAATATCTAAAATCCAATTAGCATCATTCACAGAATTTCCTTTTTCAATCTTCTCGAAAGTTAAAATATTATTATCATCGTTTTCCGCGTTTACCAGTAAAGTGAATTGAATTGCATTGATAACGGTCCCGCCAAAATTCACACCTTTTAATTGCATAGTTTCGGTATATGAATCATCTTCAGGATGATGCACAACCACATTTTCGAAAACCAAACCATGTACATCAGGCGGGATATAACCCATACCTGATAAGTCGACATTGTGCGGTGAGCCGGGTGCATCATCGCTAAATATTAGTGTTCCAGTATAAGGTCCGTTTGCTGTTGGCTCAAACGTTACATTAAATACCTGGTTATTTCCGGCTGGAATTGTTGCTGATGTCGGGATAACTGAGAATCCGTCTTCACTAATTGAAGCACTTGAAATATTTAATGTATTTGTTGCCCCGGTGTTTGTCACAGTTACCGGACGGTCTGAAGATGAGCCGACAGCTACATTGCCAAAATCTAATGAAGAAGGAGATACATTAAATACAGGCCCGGCATCGAGACTTACACCCTGAACTGAATACGAAGCTGGCGAACCAGTTGCATTGTGTGTGAACAATAAAGTTGCATTTTGAGCACCAGCAGTCGTGGGTGTAAATGATATATCAAATACCTGATTATTGCCCTGCGTTATGGTTATCGGGAATGCATTTGGTGCAAATGTAAACTGAGCATCCGAAGAAGTAATATTAGATATCTCTAAATCGGCATCTCCGGTGTTGCTTACTGTTGCCTGCAAAGTTGAACTGTTTCCAACTGCGACGGAACCAAAATCCAAGGAGGGAGGAGCGATAGAAAATACAGGAGCAGGTCCCGATGGTCCGATATTAACATAATCGATTTCGACTTGTACGTTATTAGTTAATGGGTCGGTTATTTCTAAGCTTCCGGTTCCTGAGAAAGAAACGCTACCAATAGTACTGGATGAAATTATTTCGGGTGGAAGATCCCAACTTATAGTTATAGGATAATCTATTGACTGAAATTTTATCACGTGCGATTTATGTCCTGTAAATGGAAATGATAGCGGATCAGGTGCGCGGTAGTCTTTAAATGATGATAAAGCACCATTAAATGGCGGCAGCCACCATCTTGCATCAAAGGCATTTCCAGGAGGTTGAGGAGGAAGATCACTTTCATCAAGTAGGGGATCAAGTCCATCTGTTGCAGTTAAATCCAGGCCGAAGTTCAACATCTGAATTTTGCCTGCATTGTCGGTCACTGTTATTTGTAAATTTACAGTTTGACCGAAAGCGAAAGTGACAAACAGCAGCACGGCTGAGAAAATTAAATAAATTTTATTCATAATTAACCTCATTTATTTAAAATTTAGTTTATTCATTAAAGGGAATGTCTTCGAATAATAATTGAAGATGTCTTAACTATTTTTCATTATGATCCATTTTAACCGCGATTTAAATTCTTTGATTTTTATTAAATTGTTTTGTGGAATTGGAATCAAAGTGAAAAGAAAGCAAGTTGGAATAATTTGAGCATATTTCGGCATAGCATCTCCTAATTATAATCCATTTATTTTTTTTATTGAAGTGTTAATGCTTTACAGTTCCCGGCAGGTAGAATCCCCCTGTAAAGCTTTAAAAGGGAAAGATGAGCGGATGCCTCACTCTCTTAACAATACTCTTATATCTTATTTTAAAGAGTATATTAATTTTATGGCCGGTATAATTAATCGGAACTAGAATATTATTTAAAATAAACTTTAACAAGTGAATAGAAATCACTTCCTCGGCTTTTAACAAAGCCAATTTATTTGAATTTAATTTTATTTTATGGTGCGCCCCTCACCGAAGAAGAAAATATTTGAGGAACCCCTGAAGTGACGACTTTATGAATTCGTCATTTTATTATTCTAAATTAAAAATATTTTCAAAGAAGTCAAAAAAATATTTATAAAAATTTTTTTATTCTTTTAAATAATTCAATCCGATTTTTTTCAGCACTTAAGGCTTTACTTTAACTGTATCGATTTAGTTTTTATTATGTTTAAAATTAAATCGAAGTGAGGTATCCTACTATGCTTAATAAAATATTAAAATATATTTAACATTTATTAAATATTAAGAATAAAATAATTTTTATTCTATAAATTGTTGGTGGAATCTTTTTAAAGAAAGTAATTTAATGTTAAGTTGATTTATTCTGATGAAGCGCAATTAAGAAAAATTAATCGCAGTGTATTTAAATGATTTTTGATAACAAGAAGTGGGGAAAATTTGAAGTAACCAATTTGATAAGTTACATAAAGCAACATCCTATGTAATATTTAATTATAATATTTTTAAAGTCACCAGTTACAAATTTTATATGATGAACATCAGTGGAGGTGGCGGGAGTCGAACCCGCGTCCGAAGTCAAGCATCATAGAACGTCTACACACATAGTCTGTTTTTGTTTAACTTAAAGCTACCAAACAGACAAGGGTCACTTTAAGCCTGCTCATTAAAGTTTCGCTTCACCTATAAGAGCGATAGGCTCGGCTATCGTACCTAAACGACGCTCTTCCTAATCCCGGCACGAGAAGATTAAGAGAACGGCTGCTTTATTTTATTAAGCAGCTAAGGCGTAATTATATTCGCCAGTTATTATTTTATTCCC
>CAZKUR010000043.1:0-32856 GCA_964556005.1 uncultured Ignavibacteriaceae bacterium
TGTTGTCCAAGTAAATTGTACACTTTCAATTTAACAAAACCGGATTTAGGAATTGAGTAATCGATTGTAGTTGTAGGATTAAACGGATTTGGGTAATTCTGCTGCAAGCTAAACTCAACAGGAATATTTATGTTGACCTCAACTACTTTTGAATATGTGAATGATCCGTCAAAATCAATTTGTTTTAAGCGGTATCTGTAGGTACCCGATGGAGCATTGTTATCAACAAATGAATAAGAATTGGATTTGGTTGTAGTGCCGTTACCGTTTACAAAACCAATCTTTGCCCATTTCTGATTTCTAATTTCAGATTTCTGGTTTAACCTCTGAATCTCAAATCCCTTGTTGTTAGTTTCAGTTGCTGTTGTCCAGTTCAGTAAAACTTTATTTCCCGAAATCTTACCTGCAAATGAGGTTAACTCAACCGGTGTAATGGTAGGAATTATAATATGAGTATTAAAATTGTACAGTGAAGCATAGGAATTAGGAAAACCGGAAGGATAGTTTACTTCACTTCCGGGAATAGTATCACCCTGTACTACAATCTGAATAATGCAAGTACTGTCGTCATACATTGGATTAATAGGAGCAATACTTATGTATCTCCAATCCATCAATTTAAACAGACTGTTCCAATTTAAGCTATCTGGAGTAAACTTAACAGGAGCACTCCACGTTGCACCATGATCAAATGATGTAGTTATCCATCCGGAGTAAAAAGTATTTGCCGGACCAAACGTTGTGTCTCCCATAAAATATTGAGTGGATGCATCGAAGGCTAAAAATAAAGCATTTCCCGAAGCAGACCTTCCGATTGCAGGTCTACATAAAGGCGCAAAAACATCGACCGACCCCTCATAATCAGGGTAAAAAGGAACATTATTCTCATCCGCAACTATTATTGTATTTCCACCATTAACAGCCGGACTCCAGAATGCGATTTTAGAAGGGGTAGAAGGATAAAATGAACCACCCGGTAATGTTTTTATGAGATTAAAAGTTACACAAGGATTATTTCCTACGAACACCATGCTTATACCTCTTAATACACCTAAAGTATCCTGGGAAGCGGCATAATCCCAGATTTGTATTGGGTTGCTCCATGAAGCACCCATGTCTGTTGTCTGGGTGTAATAGGCATCTGCAAAATAATTTGTGTTGCCAATATATGCTAAACCAACTATCGAACTGTCTTCCGAAACAGCTAATCTATAAGATTCAGCCTGATCACCGGGAAAAGACTTCCAGCCTGAAAATCCAGATATAGAATTATAAAAATCAACATACATGCTGTCATAAAAATCAATTTGAGAAGAAGCCACTACAAAATTATTATTATCAATAACAGCAACTCTTGGCCAAATAACTGGTACTGTTGTTCCGGCAGGATAACTCGGATCAAACTCATAATCAAAATGACCTAAACCTGAAGCGTCATCTCTAAATATTAATGTCCTTGTGGTAGCATCGGAATAATCAAATGTATGGCATGCTACAATGGCTGCTCCATCCGATAGGTATCCATCAATAGCAGGATAACCACTTCTATAACTACTAGGCGGCACAATTCCCATTGCAAACCAGTTGGCACCCCCATCGGCGCTATATAAATATTGACAAATTCTATCCGGCCAATTATTCCCGGTTTCTAAAGAAACCATAAATGCAGCATGTAGCTCGCCTGTTAACTGATTAGCCCAGAGTTCCTGGGGTACTCCGTATGACTGTAAATCGTAACCCGTATATACATTAGTTGGATTCATCGTAAATGTCAAATTCCCTGCAAGAATTGTGGTTTTTGTGGGACTAGTAGAGTTGCCATGATTGGCCATTGTAGGGGTGTTTGGATTACCCTGTTCATTTCCCCCTA
Organism: uncultured Ignavibacteriaceae bacterium; assembly: GCA_964556005.1. GTDB lineage: Bacteria > Bacteroidota > Ignavibacteria > Ignavibacteriales > Ignavibacteriaceae > CAZKUR01. The sequence continues at coordinate 1,871 of CAZKUR010000043.1, forward strand.
TGGCTTTAACCATTACTTTTTTGTTCAGCCATTTGCTTGTTTGAGCCTGGGTTAGTCCAAAGCCGGAAACCATTAGAATGAGCAAAGTGCCCATAATTTTTTTACCCATTGTTAACTCCTCTGAATGTAGATGAATTTTATTAATTATTGATTATGTTTAACGTGCCATATAAAATTATTTAAATATTCAAAACCATTAAATTTAAGATAAAAATTACAGCTTAACTCAATATTAGTCAAGCTTTTTAATTTAATAGATAGACTTTGATTGTGAGAGAATTACTATTCTTTTATTTGAGTAATATTATGGTTTTTATAATAAGATGACGCCTTCGGAAAAGACGTCATCTTTAAATTTTTATTATTTGAGCAGTAACATTTTCTTCGTCGTTACTTGACTGTTGGATTCCAGTTTGTAGTAGTATACTCCGCTTGCAAGCTTTGATGCATCGAACACAACATGATGTTTTCCTGCTCGTTCATTTCCATTAAATAAATCTGCCACATGTTGTCCAAGTAAATTGTACACTTTCAATTTAACAAAACCGGATTTAGGAATTGAGTAATCGATTGTAGTTGTAGGATTAAACGGGTTGGGATAATTCTGGCTGAGCACAAAATCTCCTGGGCCCAGATCTTGTCGATGATCATCTTTAACCGAAGTTACTATATCTTTTTTTACCAAACCGACAGAGCTGATCCCTAACCACACAAGGTTTTTATTTTCAACATAAATTGAATTAACTATATTTCCGGGAAGTTCTCCGTTTGGTTCGGTGTATGTTGCCCAGTTAGTTCCGTCAAATACATCAAGGCCCCCACCATAAGTACCAACCCAAAGCTTACCTTCCTCATCTGCGCACAAACTTAAAATGCGATCTCCCGTCATACCGGAGTTGCCGGTATTATAAAAGGTCCATGTTGTATCTCCGTCAAACGTAGCAATGCCACTCCATGCAAATCCAATCCATACTTTATTATTTTGATCGATTATAACCGCAGTAACGTTGTTCTCCGGAAAGTTCGAACCGGATTGATTATAAACCGACCAGTTATTATTATCAAATCTTGCAAGACCGCCGTACACAGTTCCTATCCATTTCGTCCCATTACGATCTATAGCGATACATAGAACATTATCATCCGGTAAACCGGAATTATCATGCGTAAAAGTGGCCCAGCCGGAACCGTCAAATACACCGACTCCCATATGATAAGTAGTAGTTGCCCAAATCCTGCCGTCGACATCCTTCGCAATTCCAACAGCGCCAATTCCGGGGTAGTCGGAATTCAGCCTTGTATAAGTAACCCAATTGGTTCCGTCATATCGGCTGATGCCAAAATTAGGTGTTCCTACCCACAATTCCGGGCCGTTAAGCAGAAGAGAAAGCAAATCATCGGATGGTAGATCCGAGTTCGAACTATTATAAATAGTCCAGGTAGTATCGCCGTCGAAAACAGCCAGCCCGCCTCCGATAGTTGCAATCCACTTGTTTCCTGAACTGTCAGGAACAATGCATTCAACATCATTGTCCGGTAAGCCTGAATTTGAACTGCTATAAACAACCCAGCTTTGGGCAGCACCAAAAGTGAACATTGCCAATGCGAGTAGAAAAGATTGAATTATGATTTTCATTTACATTCCTCCTTATTAAGATTTAATGTGGTTTATTGCTAAGTCTTATTTAAAGGCAAAATTTTAAAACTAATAGTGCGAACAATGCTTGGATTGATATTCCTTAAGAATAAGGGCGTTTATACAAAGTATTTAAGCTCTCCCTGTTATATCCGGTTTACACTATTTTGTTTAGAACCTATTGCATTATACGAGTGTAATTTTTGTTAATAATAACAAAAACCGCAACCGCTTAGAAATTATCTTTTAACTTTGTTGCAAATACGTTTCGGTGTGTATAAATTATTGTCTCAGGCAATGAGGGGAATTATATAAACCGGAATAAAACTGTAATTAAAAATTCCTTGTAAATAGTATCGTTTTTATCATTTCAATAATTTAGTGTCTGAATCCCTTCCCTTTAAAATTCAACAAAGATAGAATTTTCATTTTTAATTTAAGCATATTCCAATGGTAAATCAATGTTGCTCTCTAATTTCTTCACGGATATTTAAATAGGTAGACAGAGATGACATCTTGTTGCAGAGTAAAGCGCATAGTATAGATGTCATCTCTTAGACTTTATTATTTGAGTAACAACATTTTCTTTATTAATACTTTACTGTTAGACTCAAGTCTGTAGTAATATACCCCGCTTGCCAGCTTCGATGCATTGAATACGATTTGATGTTTTCCTGCATTCATATTTTTATTAATCAAATCAGCGACTTGCTGACCAAGGATATTATATACAGTTAGATTTACAAATCCGTCTTTTGGAACCGAGTACTCTATTGTAGTTGTCGGATTAAAAGGATTCGGATAGTTCTGCTGCAAACCGAATACGACCGGGATATTTAAATTAACAACAACTTCTTTTGAATATTTAACTGATCCGTCAAAATCAATTTGCTTCAAGCGATAATTATAATTGCCGGATGAAACATTATTATCGACAAACGAATAAGATTTAGATTCTGTAGTAGTACCATTACCATTTACAAACCCAATCTTTTTCCAAACTTCTTGACGGGGCGTATTCCGAAGGCTTTCGGAAGAAGCCCGTTCGATCTCAAAACCTTTGTTATTTGTTTCAGTTGCCGTTTGCCAGTTTAGTGAAACACTGTTTCCTGAAACAGAAGCGGTAAAAGAAGTAAGCTCTACTGGTACGATGCCGTATGGATTTTCATAAATATGAAGTCCTGCACCATAGGTTGCCACATAAAAATAACTTTCTGTTGCATCAACACCCTCAATCTGATCCGGTACCATCTGTGTTGAAATTTGTGATGGTTGAGAAGGATTTGAAACATCAAGCACCGTTAAATATGGATCAAAACCGTCAGCAACTAACAATACATCTCCAAAAATAAAATTTTTATATGCCCGTGGAGGTGGATCACTAAAAGTTTTTACCCCAATGATCTCAGGATTTAGAGGATCAGATATATCAAATATATCAACACGGTTTGAAACTTGGAATAAATCGCATGCATAAACATAATTCCCCTCTGCATCTAAATGTGTAAGTTCTACATTCTGTGTATAAGTTGCTACCTGTGTTGGCTGAGTGGGATTAGAAACATCAATAACTTTTAATCCGGCTTCATACTGCGCCACATAAGCGTACCCGTTCAAAGCCGAAATACCCGAAGTAAAATCATTGGGAGCCGGAAAGCTTAGTGAACCGACTTCATTTAGTGAAGCGGGATTTGAAATGTCAAACACCTTAAGGTTATTTTGATCATCAGCCACATAAATGTAGTTTCCATCAAGAGCCAGATTGTTAAAATATGCTGGACTGCTGTTATCGACAGTTACAGGATTGGTTGGATCTGAGATATCAACTGCCCGTAAACCTTCAATGTAATTTGTTACGTAAGCATAGTTCCCTTTAATTTCCAGGTGAAGATCTGCTCCGGATGATGGTTGGTTAACACCCACTAAAACGGGATGTGTTGGATCTGAAACATCTAACACATATAAACCGATGGCAGTTAACAGATAGCAATAAGATCCTGAAACCTTTAAATCGCTGCTAACGTGTCCAACTCCTTCATATTCAGAAACAAATTCGGGATTAACCGGATCGGAAACATCTATAATAACCATCCCCGTACCATCAGGGGTAAAAACATAACCGTTAAAATATTTTATGTCATTGCAACTTGTTTCGTAGCTTCCTAATAAGGTTAGGTTAGCCGGATTTGATACATCAAATATTTCAATACCATAAAACGGATCACTTACATATAACGTGCTATTGAAACTTGTCATACCATAATATGTTGTTCCATTTCCAAGCAAGTTATGTGAATCCACAATAGGTAATCCTAACGAGTTTAAATCGAGAACATACAGTGTCCCGTCTAAAACCTGAAAAGAATAAGTACCAATAATATGTATTTCCTCGGCGCCGACAAGAGGCGGGCCTTCATCTATTAAATTGATACTTCCATCAGGATTAACTATAAATAATTCCGTATTGTGTCCTGAAGAAGCCACAAGAAAGCTGCCGTCATCACTTAAATCCAGGGCATATTTTGTTTGGCCGGTTCCCAGATTAAAGCTTGATTGATAAGGATTTGAAGGATCAGAAACGTTCACAGTAATTATTCCGGCATATTCAGCAGCAATAAAAATAAGGCCGGGCTTAGCAGACATTTTTGTTGCAGGTGGGGTAGTGCCAATGTAATTTAACAATAAACTGCTTAAATGCTGAGGGTTATTAACATCCTGTACATCCCAGATCTCCAAACCATTATCCCCCAGGGTTACATAAAGATTTTGTGTTGCTGAATCATAACTCAAATCATTTACTATTCCGTTAGTCCTAATCAGATCATTAACCAAAACAGGTGAAGCAACGTTAGATATATCTATTATTAACACCACACTACCGGAATTAACATATGCTAAATTGCGGGCTTCATCAATTGCTGTTTCCCGGTAGAATCCAAATCCCCAGGAACCTATTTCATTTAAAGGATCTCCATTTGGATTGTTTTGTGCTGAAGTGAAACTATTGAAAGCAATCAACAGCAATAATAACACGAACAAAATAAGGCTTTTTATATTAGTAAATTCTTTTGATTGCATTGGCTACTCCCTTTTATGTTAACGGAATTTCTCTTTTATTTATTTTCAATTTCAAATTATTGCGAAACGATCTGTAAATCATAACGGAATTTTCATAAAACTTAAACCTTTTTTTACAAGCATTTACGGGTTTTTTACGAGGGAAAAGATAAATAGAAGAGTTGCAAGATATTTTGTTTTTCATTGCAAACTCCTTGGGCTTTTTATTTTATATTGAATGTACAAATATTAACTCTTCAAATCATCATGCTGTTATCGCCATTAGTTTTTAACCATAAATTGTTGTTGTGAAATTCTTGTTTCAATAAAACTATTCTTATGAATATTTCTACCTGCTTTATTGACTAATTTACTAATTGCATAGTAATATAATCAGAACTCAGTTTCATTAGATTATTAGATTCTTGAAATTATTTTCTTATTTTAAAATAATCATCTTTTTAACTTTTACTTTATCATCGGATTTTAATCGATAGTAGTACACTCCGCTTGCTAATTTTGATGCATCAAAGAATACATGATACTTACCGGTTTTCATATTTTCATTTATCAATTCAGCTACTCGCTGTCCAAGCACATTAAAAACAGTTAGATTCACCATACCATCTTTGGGAATAGAGTACTCTATCGTGGTTGTTGGATTAAATGGATTGGGATAATTCTGCTGCAAACTAAATTCTACAGGTACATTAATGCTAACTTCAATTTCTTTTGAATATTTAAATGTCCCGTTAAAATCAATTTGTTTCAATCGATAAGTATAATTACCAGACGAAACATTATTATCAACGAACGAATAAGATTTAGATTCTGTAGTAGTACCGTTACCATTTACAAAACCAATCTTTTCCCAAACTTCTTGACCGGGCGTATTCCGAAGGCTTTCGGAAGAAGCCCGTTCAATCTCAAATCCTTTATTGTTGGTCTCAGTTGTTGTTGACCATTTAAATAAAACATTATTCCCTTCAACTGATGCTGTAAACGAAGTAAGATCGACAGGAACCACACCATTACCTGTATGTAGAATAATTCCATTATCCCCGACAGCCCAGCCGTTTGTTTCATCAACAAAATAGACAGAACGTAAGACATCTTGTATTAAAACATTATGCTGAAGCCATGAATTTCCGCCATCTATTGTTTGATCAAGCGTAGCATTAAATCCGGTAAGCCAGCCCTCGTTTTCATTATTGAAGAATAAATGTGTAATACCTTCATAGGTTCCGGTGTTTTGGAATTGCCAGTAACCTCCGCCATCTGTAGTTTTAATCAGGAGTCCGTTAGCTCCACCAATCCAGCCCACGTTCTGATTTACGAAAAAAATCGGATCTAAATCCTGGTATTGAAAATCAAAGTTAGAAGTCCATATCTGGCCTCTATTAGTGGTTTTCAATATATAACTTTCAATCTCTGAACCTGCTAAAATAATTCCGGTTATAAATCCGTTATTTTCATCAGTGAAAAAGACATTCAAATGATGTAAGTTACCTGTTAAACCGCTGTTCTGCTGCGTCCATGTTTGACCGCCATTTGTTGTCTTTAAAATCAGGTGGTCAGAGAGTGTAACAACCCAGCCAAGTGTATCATTTAAAAAAGACATAGATCGTATAATCGATGAAGTTGGGACATTCAATTGAAACCAATTTTGACCGCCATTTGTTGTCTTAAACATACTACTGTTTGCTCCGCATACCCAGCCGGTATTTTCATCGGTGAAAGTTAAATCCATAAAATCATCAAGGTAAGCATTACCAACCTGAATAACTTCCCAGTTTTCTCCGCCGTCTGTTGTATGGAGCACTTTACCGCCGTCAGCAACAGCCCAGCCGTTTGTGAGACTTGTAAAATAAACTGCATTAATATTTCTGGTAATGCCGCTAATTTGAAATTCCCATATACGCGGAACAGGATCTTCAATTAGAGTATTTTTATAAATGCTCAATCCTGCCTTTGAATCGGAAACGTACAGGTATTTACCAAGAGGAAACATATCGGATATTAAATCCGGGAAACGGAATTGGTCAATAAAAATAGGATCTGAATCAGTCAAATAAAATAACCATATATCATTCCCATCACCTACATAGGCAAAACTGTCAACTGCCGAGACATCCATTGGTGTAAACCCATTAACGCTATAGTAACCTTTTTCAACAGGTGTTTCAGGGTTACTTATATCGTAAATATATAGTCCACCATCATTTTGAGGTGGGGCATCCGCACAAATGTATGCGTCATTGTCTTTTAAATATAAATCAAGAACATCCGGCATTTGAATAGAAGTTACCTCGTAAGGGTTTTTAGGATCGGTAACGTTTAATATTCTCAACCCCTCATTAAAATCAGCAACAAATAAATAACCATTATAATAAGGAAATGAATGAGAATAATGTGGAATTGTTATATTACCCTGCTCGACGGGATTAGCAGGATTAGTAATGTCATAAATTCTGATCAAAGCTGTTGTATTGGGAGGATCGAATTCTTCCACATATGCATAATTTTCACTTATTTCAAGCATATATGCCTGCATATTATCAACAATGGAAACTTCGACAGGTGCAGCAGGATTTGAGACATCAACAATTCTGAAACCAGCTTGATAGCCTGTAAGAAAGGCAAGGTTATCTTTTATTTTTACATCATAGATATTAATGGATGCCCCATACTGTCCAATCAGTATCGGGTATTCGTGGTTGGAAACATCTATCATCAATAATCCATCGTCGTCATGAGCTACATATGCGATACTGTCTTTTACAACAATATTGATTGAAACCGAGTAAGTTTCATACGCACCCACAAGCTGGGGTTCTATCGGGTTGCTAACATCATAGATTTTAAGTCCATGATAATTATTTGAAACATAAGCATAATGACCGGCGACAGCTAAATCCTCAGGAAAGATATCTATTGCAATACTTCCCAGATAGTATGGATTATTATAATCCGACACATCCCAGATTTGGAGTCCGTTATCATTTATAAAATAAGCAAGATTTCCTCTAACCTCTATAGTACTTGTAATACCTCCGGCAACAAATGTATAATTATATCCACCTCCGTAATTTATAATCCACAAACGACCTTCCTGCCCTACGTACGAAGCCTGGTTACCACCGAATACCGCATTACAATCACCAATCGGGAGACTCCCGGCTCTTATTAAATGTCCCGAACCATCAAGTTGATAAATCACATAATTTTGAACTCCTGTTGCATGGACACGTCCACTTGGATCTATATGAATATTATGAGCCGGATTCCCCACATAATCATCGGAATCGACTTTATAAGGATGATAGGGATCAGAAATGTTAACGGAGTTTATTTCGCCCCAACTACATTCAAAAACGGCAAAATCTCCTCTTACCTGTACATGGCCAACCGGTGTTTCGGCTCCACCATATAAAACCTCATTGCGACTGTATAAAAACGGAGCTGAGGGATTTTCAACATTCCAGATTTCATATCCGCCTTCACCACAGGCAAGATATAATCTTCCGGTAGAGAGATCATAAAAAATATCCTCAACCAACCCGGTTGTTCTTATTGTATCTGTAATTAATTGCGGGTTTGTTTTATCGGTTCCGTCGAGGATTAAAACAGCGCCTCCGCTTCCTAAAAAAATAATATTCCTAATGCTGTCAACTGCTACACTTAATGATGAACCGTAGGGCCATTGACCGATTCTTTCTAAATAATTTGTGTTTAAAGTAGATTGCGGTTCGTGATTATTTATTCCTCTGACGAAATTTGTTTTATAATTGAATTGAACTTTCGATATGCTCGAGAAGGAAAAGAGAAAAACCAGAACTGCAAAGTAAAATTTTTTCATTGCAAGCTCCCTTTTTCGATTATTTTATTTTGAATGTAATGATATTAATCCAACAATGCATCACGCATGTGTCACGGTTAATTGTTATACATTAATAGTTGTCATGAAAATTTTCAGAAATTTATTAGTTTGTACGGAATAATAAGAATTGGGAATGAGTTATTATTTATATATTTGAATTAATTATGCATGAATATTAAACAAAGTATGAATTTCTTTAAAATAAAAAAGCCCGGCTAATGTAAACCGGGCTTTAATATTATAAGATAGGAGGTTTCTAAATAAAGAAAAACTTATTGCTCACCCAACTTAAATTTTGGTCTTCCCCACATTCAACCGTCAATATTATTAAAGCTTGAGGCAATACCATCTATGGCCTGTGCACGCACATGAATTTCATTGAGCTTTTGAATTATCTGTAGAATGACTCTCCTCTTTTCCTCAACCAAATCGGTCATAAAGCTTTTTACTTCCGGGATGTTGCATTCATCCATCGTACCTTCATAAAAACGAATCAACGCAGTTTCTTTACGGAGAGCTTCATTTAAAGATGCACAAGTATTCCTGCATGCATGCTGGCAATTTATTTCATCTGTAATCATATCATACCTCTTTACTCTGGTGAGCGGTTCGTTATAAATTTAATTATGCATTTTCAAATTCGTGAATTAACTCTTTTCCTCTTTCAAGCGCTTTTTCGTTCAACGGAATTAAATGATGATGTCTTTCCGGTAAAACTTTTTTTAGTGCCGATATTATATTTTCAAGCTTAACTATCGGACGTTTTTCCAGAAGTGCACCAATCATTATCATATTTGCAACTTGCTTTTTCTTCATTTTTTCAGCTTCCTCGATTGCAGGTATTCCAATTACTTCTACATCCTGCCTGACCGGTATTCTAATAATAGTCGACTGCTCATACATTATAAGGCCGTTAGGCTTTACGCTATGTTCGAATTTATCGAGTGAAGGCTGGTTTAATGTAACTGCCGTATCGAATTTTGAAATTATCGGAGAGCTTATTCTATTAGGAGAAACTATCGCAATACAATTTGCGGTTCCGCCGCGCATTTCGGGCCCGTATGAAGGCATCCAGCTGACTTCTTTATCTTCAATCATTGCTGCATAGGCAATAATCTGTCCCATCGAAAGAACGCCTTGACCGCCGAAACCGGCAAATATTATTTCATGAGCCTTTTCCATTTTATTTTCCCAATTAAAACCTTAAAAATTTTCAACTAATTATTTTGAAGGAACTTTTAAATCGCCAACAGGATACATAGGGAACATATTTTCCTCAAGCCATTTGTTGGCTTCTATCGGTGTTAGCTTCCATCCGGAAGGACAATTTGAAACTACTTCAATAAAGCAAGTTCCTTTATTCAGTTTTTGATATTCAAAAGCCTTTTGTACAGCTTTTTTTAATTTTCTTACCGCAATTGCCGTATGAACAGATTGCCTTGTTACATAATAAGCTCCGGGTAGATTTACAAGCAGCTCGGTAATTCTTAAAGGATAACCGTTAGCCTCCCAGCTTCTGCCGTAAGGTGAAGTGGATGTAACCTGTCCCAGCAAAGTAGTAGGCGCCATCTGTCCGCCGGTCATACCGTAAATTCCGTTATTGATGAAAACGACAAGAATGTTTTCACCCCTGTTAACTGTATGAATGGTCTCTGCAGTACCGATTGCAGCAAGATCACCGTCACCCTGATATGAGAAAACATATTTATCGGGAAGTACTCTTTTAATTCCCGTTGCAACGGCACTTGCTCTTCCGTGGGCGGCTTCCTGCATGTCAACATTCATATAGTGATAAGCAAAAACCGAGCAGCCTACCGGTGCAACGCCGATTGTTTTATCCTGTATTCCCATCTCTTCGACAACTTCCATTAAAACGCGGTGGGCAATGTTATGTCCGCATCCCGGGCAATAATGAAAAGGAGTATCAGTTAAAGTCGAAGGCTTTTTATAAACTAATTCCATTCCGTCTATTGATTGTGCTACCTGCATGTCAAACCTCTTGATCCTGAGTAATAGATTGTTTTTCAATTATATCCTCGATCTTTTCGAGAACATCTTCGGGTGAAAGTATCATTCCGCCCATTCTTCCGATAAAATGAACAGGACACTTGCCCTCTACCGATAACTTAACATCTTCAACCATCTGGCCTGCATTCAATTCCACATCAAGCATAAATTGAACTTTATCGGCCATTTTATGAAGAATTTTCTTAGGGAAAGGATATAGTGTTATTGGCCTAAGCAATCCGACCTTAATTCCTTTTTCTCTTGCAAGATCAACTGTCTTCTGGCAAATTCTGGCAGATAAACCGAAAGCAACAAGAATTATTTCTGCATCTTCGGTCATAATCTCTTCGTATCTAACTTCATCCTCTTCCATCTTCCTGTATTTTGCCTGAAGACCTAAATTTATTTCCTCCATCTTTTCAGGCTGGATGAACAATGAAGTAATTATATTTCTTTCTCTTGTTGAAGGTTTCCCGGTTGTAGCCCAGGGCTTCTCAACTTTCTTTAATGAACCTTCTTCAGGAAGAACTACTTTTTCCATCATCTGTCCAAGGGCTCCGTCGGCAAGGATCATTGTGGGATTTCTGTATTTTTCCGCAAGCTTGAATCCTTCAAAAACAAAGTCTGCCATTTCTTGAACAGAAGCAGGCGCCAGCACAATTAAATGATAATCTCCATGACCACCACCCTTGGTAGCCTGGAAGTAATCCCCTTGTGAAGGCTGGATAGTTCCTAGCCCCGGTCCCCCCCGAACGACATTAACAACCAGGCACGGTAGCTGAGCGGACGCGATATAAGATAATCCTTCCTGCATCAGGCTAATTCCCGGACTGGAAGAAGACGTTATAACTCTTGCACCGGCACCTGCAGCGCCGTAAATCATATTAATAGCAGCCAATTCACTTTCTGCTTGTAAGACCAAACCCGTTCTGTGGGGTATTTCTTCAGTTAAATATTCGAGCACTTCGGATTGAGGCGTAATAGGATATCCGAAATAGGCATCGATGCTTGCTCTAATTGCAGATTCTGCGAGCGCTTCATTCCCCTTCATTAAACGGGGAGTTTCTTTTTTATTTTCTTTTTTATCCATGATTAATACCTTTTTTATCCTACAGCTTCAACTTGTTTTGATGCTTTTTTAATTGCCGATTTGGGTTGACGGTATACGGTAATTGCCGCATCCGGGCAAACCAGAGCACAGTTAATACAGCCGGTGCAATTATCCTGCACTAACTCAACATATGTATAACCGTTTTTATTGATCTGGTTGGACAAACCGAGACTTCCCTGCGGGCAGGCTTCTATGCAAAGCTCACAACCTTTACATACAATACTGTCGATTATTACTGTTCCCTTTATCATATTAATTTTCTTTAATTATTAATTGATTATAATATTTTTTGTAAAAAAGACAATATATATGCCATCCTGCTATTATGGACATTTATGCCTTTAATCGAACTTCATACCATCTTCATTTTCAGTATTAAGAAGGGATGTTGATAAATAATTCCTATTATCGAGAAGTGATTCTGAGACATTTTTTCGAATGAAAAAACCTATTAGTTTATTCTGACAAATATTAACGAAATTGTATGAACAAAACTTGTGTTTTTAGTTGATTTTAATGATTTAGTTCAATGTAAATTACAGTAAAAAAGTTAAATTTACCTAACTAATTTTGTTAAGCAGTATTTTATGTTTCTAAGATAATCCAAGCTAAAATAAATTTTTTATGAGATGTTTTAATAATCCGATTTTAATTCTTCTAACAGTTGTTTGCAGCATGTTTGAAACGAGCTATTCACAGGGAGTGAATTCTGAAGTAGCTATAATTTATAATACAAATTCTACCTACGGGAAGGAAATTGCATTTTATTATGCAGACAAATATAATATCCCCCAAAATCCATATGTAATTCCGATAACGTGCGATACAAATGAAGCAGTAACAAAATCGTATTATTTTAATGTAATGCGAAATCAAATTATGCAGGCTATTGTCGAAAGAGAAATAAAAAATAAAATTAAATATCTGGTCACTACCAAGGGAATGCCTTTAAAAATATATACTACAGCAAATAAATGTAATGCGCTTCAATATGGAGGAGGTGCAGTTGAATCTTTTTTGTGCCTGCTGTTCGATACACGAATTGATACATGCTTTGATGCGATGACAATATTAAATCCTTATTATGATAAAGATGAAACTTTTCAGAGTTTTCATTTTCAATTTAATGCTAACTGTCCGTCTTATATTAGCGGCGTAGTTTCTTATCTTGTCAGCAGGCTTGATGCTTATACATTTGCTGATGTAAAAAAAATGATTGACAGGGGCTTTAATGCTGATACGACCGGTAATGTATTTTATTTATTAGACTCCGATAGAATTCACACTTACGACAGGATGTCGCAGGCAAGAGATTCTCTTTACAATTTATCGCTTCGCAATTTTGTTTTTTATGATAGCACCGCTACGAATATTACAAGTATTCCTGGGAATCCGCCGCTTATCGGCTATTGTGGGCATGGAGCTCACGCTCCAAATAGTCCGCCTATAGAACCTTTTATGGGATGGACGCCTCAAAACGGCTACCTCGATGATGCACATTTCACATGGGCTAACGGTGCAATCTTTACAACATACGAAAGTTTTAACGGGTATAGTTTTTATTACAAGGATAACGGATGCCCTTACGGTTCGGGCAACGGACAACTTTTGGGCCATCTGTCTCATCAAAATCTAATTGCCGATTTTATCCAAGACGGAGGAACATGCGGAATCGGAAATGTCTATGAACCTGGTACTGCAAATATAGCCAACGAATCTATTCTCTTTCCAAGGTATGCAGAAGGTTACAGGTTTATCGAAGCTGCGTATATGTCCCTGCCAAGATTAGCATTTCAAGGTGTGGTTGTGGGAGATCCGCTCTGCAGAATAAATAAAATGAAAAACCCCGCTTACAAACCGCCTTATAATTTTGACTTATTTCAAAATTTTCCTAATCCGTTTAATAGTGGAACAACCATAGAATATTCAATTCCTTCAACTCAATTGGTAACAATTAAAATTTATGATGAGTTGGGAAGAGAAGTACAAACATTGGTTAATGAAATTCAGCAGAAGGGAATGTATAATGTTTTCTTTGATGCAAGAAGACTTGCGACCGGAGTATATTACTATAGGATTTTAGCAGGAAATTTTGCTCAGGTTAAAAAAATGATTCTTCTAAAATGAGAGCAACTTTAGAAAAAAAGAGTTCATCTTACCTTGGTGTTTAACACGTGAAAAATCATCATCTTCCCACTTAAGGATTATTCCTACTTTCCAAATTTTTCTTTATTGAATTTTTCCGATTCACCTTTGGAAATGCTTAGAGTTTTCCATCCGGATTTTTTGATAATTTTTGCAAGCATCACTATTTGCCCGACATGATAGGCATAATGAGATAACTGCCTGTTAAGAGCTTCGATTACCAAATGCGGTTCAGCTCTTATATAAACAGTTCTCATGAGATCGTTTTTCGTTAAATTATTCAAAACATTAAAAAGCGTTTCCCAGCCTTCCTCCCATATTTTTTGAAGAAATTCTTTGCTGAGCTTTTGTTCAAAAAACTCATCATCCCGCTTTCTGTTTGGTTTTTCACCGTCGGATGTATAGAAATCAGTGAACCGTGATTTTAAATTTCCCGAAATATGCTGGATTAAAACAGCAATTGAATTGGAATCTTCATCGGTGCGAAAATGAAAGTCCTCTTGGTTTAATTGTTCGAAAGTTTTATCTCCGAGTGATTTACATTTTGCAAAATCCTTTTTAACAACGTCAATATACTGTTCGCAGGCTGATTCCGTCATTTCTTTCATAAAATAAAATTCTATACTAATTGCTTTTTTAAATTCAAAGTTTTAAATAATTCAACACATCTCATAACAAAATAAGAGATATATGTTGTAAATAAACTAATTTACCGATGCAATCATCCCGGAAACCTGGCGAGCAATCTTTTGATTGTATTCGAGAGCTAATTTTTTATAGCTGACCAAATCTACAATTGTACCGATTACACAAATTCCGCCGGTAAATAAATAAAGTAAACCCATTCCTATCTGATCGATTATGAATCTTTGTACTCCCGCCACTCCTAAAAAGCCTATCAGGGTCAGCAGAAGAATTGTTTGGGGATCTTTCCGCCTTGAATTATAAATAGTTGCAAACTGCCTTACCTGGTCGTCACTCATATCTTTCACAAGCATCTGAACATAGTTCATTTCATCCATTTCTAAGTTCGGCATTAACTGTAAAAGATTTACCATTGGATTTCTCCTTTCAGCTTATTTTTTGAAAAGATATATTTAATTGCTTTATAGAGCCGCGAAAAAGAACAAAAATTCTTCTAACAATTACTACGAAAGCGAATATGCCAAGGGGATGTGTGTTAAACGATTCAATAATCCGGAAATGCATCAAGTAGTGAATCGATCTTCCCAAACCGCAGCCGGGGCAAAAATTAATTCCTAAATTTTTAAACGGGCAAATACTAATACAATGGCCGCTATCGACGTTTAAGAAATAAAGTACTATTAATCCGCCAAGCCAGATAAATGCTTCCAGATTTAAGTTTCGTAAATATTTTTTATAAAAATCCTTCATTACAGGAAGAAATTAGTTTAAAAAAATCAGCATGTCAATTAATTCATGATGAACGGATATTAGAAAAAATGAACGTCAAGCAAAAAGTAAATATTTATAAACGGCAAATATTTTTACGAATCGATACCCTTTCTTGAAAGAATTCCTTTTGAATAGTAATGTTTTACCTCTTTCATTTCGGTTACGAGATCCGCTTTAACGATTATTTGTTCGGGGCAGTACCTGCCTGTTAGAATTAATTCCAATTCTTCCGGCTTTGATTGAATTAACTCAACAACTTTCTCTTCTTCCAGCAATCCAAAATAAATAGAGACGAGGACTTCATCTAAAATAATAATATCATATTCTTTTCCTATCATTTTATCTTTCACGAACGCCATTGCATTATTTGCAATTTTTAGATCCTCGTCCGAAGGTTTTTCACCTTTATAAACAAATTCATCTTTACCGAATTGTAAAATAGTAATCCATTCATTTAAATTTTTCAGGCTTTCGAGTTCGCTGTAAGGATATTCTTTCATGAATTGAACAATCAAGGTACGAAAGCCGGATCCTGCCGCTCTTAATGCAACACCAAGAGCCGCGGTAGTTTTGCCTTTCCCGTTACCGGTATAAACCTGAATATATCCTTTTTTTAATTTACTCATTTCGAATTATTATAATTGTTTTATGATTTGTTTAATCAAGCTTTCTTCTTTTTAAAAAGGTTAAAAAATGTTGTCAAGATTCCAAGAACCACACCCCATAAAATTGCTGTTAGGGGAATCATAGTTATAAGAAATTTTTTTATATCAAAATTGCCCGGCTGTAAATTACCGGCAGAAGAATTATGAACCGAATATTCCGAATAGAAAAGAATAATTATTATTGAGTTTAATACCGACCCGGTGAACCCGGTTAAAAATCCTTGAAGAAATATTTTTGAATTAATAACAGACGCTAAAATGTAAGCGGTTAAAAAAGCAAAAAATATCAGGAAAATCCACCCCGCAATTTTTGAAACTCCCAGTACCGATAAAACGCCGGATAAAACTCCGAACAGGGATAATAAAAAAATCCATTTCCACTTCATGATGCTAAATATTTTGAATGGTAAAATAAATAATTAAAGATGCACTTCTCCGTTCCAAAAAATATTGCCGGCAGTGATTCCAAATTACACTATCCATTAACTCTAATTTATACCATGTAAAATTAATTATTAGTCTTATTTCAGTACAGAATCCTATTTGTAAACAAAAAATAATTTTCAAACAAAATTAAATTATGAAAAAACGTTGTATTTGTGCTTAATAATTGGCATTAAATTTATAAAATAAATAACGTTATGTGATTCATTAAAAGGAGAGGGCAAAATGGAATTATTTTCAAGCTCCATTATATTTTCTGTAGTTTCAATTGTTGTATTACTACTGTTGACAGCATATTTAGTTTATGAGTTTTTATATAAATAGTTCATTAAATTTTTTTTAGGGGTTTTAAATGATTGTACTTTCTGATTTAACGTTAATTTTACTAGCAGTTCTTAATATTGCCACATTCACAATCGGAAGTTTTTTATTTCTAAAAGAGATAAAATAAATCTTAAGAATTTTAAGAAATAATTGATTTATCTTATCTTCAAAATTTCATCCGTCCTCAATTTATTAAGAATATTTGAATAGAAAAAATTTAATGAATTTTTTGGAAATTATAATCTTATTATTTATTTCAGGTATAGCTTGTTCAATTAGTCAAGTTATATCAGGTTATTCAATCGGTGGATGCTTTCTTTCCGTCATTTTAGGATTCATTGGTGCTGTTTCGGGGATATGGATCGCCCATCATTTCCACTTTCCTGAAGTGCTTGATATTAAATTCAACTCCGGCTCATTGCCGTTATTCTGGGCTTTGACAGGAGCAATTTTATTTTCTCTTATGCTTAACATACTTAATCTAAAAAGCCAATAAACATCTACGGGAATAAACCAATATCACCTCAAAAGTTTGAGTAGTATTAAGCAATCCTCTTGATTTTATAAAAGCTTCAGCATAGTTTAACACAAAAAAAAATTTAATTTGCTGTGGGAACACATTATAAAGGAACGAATGAAGAAATAACTGCACTAAACACGTATATAAAATTGGTTCGTGCCGTTAATTCATTAAATTCAAGATTAAATGAAAATCTTCAAAAGCTGAAGTTAACCGAAAGTCAATTCGGTGTTCTGGAAGCTTTATATCATATAGGGCCGCTAAACCAAAGAGAACTTGGTAACAAGCTTCTTAAAACCGGCGGCAATATTACAATGGTTGTCGATAATCTTGAAAAAAGAGGATTGGTAAAAAGAGAAAGAGGTGAAAAGGACAGGCGTTTTTTTACAGTCAATTTAACGAATCACGGAAGGGAACTCATCGAAAAAATATTTCCTTTGCATCTGGATGCAATCCTTAATGAAATGAAGAAGCTTCAACCTCAAGAGCAGATTCAGCTTCAAAAATACTGCAAAATTATCGGGCTCAACATCAACGAAGAAGATTAATATTTATCGGCTTTCTCAACTACTTTTGACTTTCCGCCGACGCTAAAGCTTTTGCAGATAAATTTAATTTTGATTTTTGACTTTTAGATTGTTCCTCCTCTTAATTCTTTGCTATTATAGTACTCAAAATTTCCGGCAGAATTTCACCCGCTTTCCCGAAAAATGATCTATTCATAATCGAAGATGCTTCGGTCGGTTCAATATTAACTTCAATAAGAAAAGCGCCTCTTGCTTTAGCCGAATAAATTAATGAAGCGGCAGGATAAACAACTGCAGATGTTCCGACAATAAAAAATATATCGGCACGCGATGAGATTTCTTCCGAAAACCTAAATTGATCCTGAGGCAAATATTCTCCGAACCAAACAACATCCGGCCTAATCAAACCGCCGCATTCGCATTTGGGAACACCGTGTGAAAAATCAAGTTCAGTGTTATAATACTTGTGACATTTTATGCAGTAATTTCGTTCGATGTTCCCATGCAATTCGTAAATGATTTTGCTGCCTGCCCTTCTATGAAGATTATCTATATTTTGAGTAACGACCGCAACTTCCGGAAATTGGTTTTGCATTTCTGCAATAGCAATATGTCCCGGATTCGGTTCTGACTCATGTATTATTTTTTTCCTGTGCTGGTACCATTCCCAAACCATATCGGGATTTTTTAAGAACGCATTAAAGTTGGCAAGCTCTTCCGGTTTTAATTTATTCCAGATTCCATCCTTTCCCCTAAAAGTCGGGATCCCGCTTTCTGCAGAAATTCCGGCGCCTGTGAAAAATACTATAGTTTTTGCTTCATTTAATTTTCCAAGCAGCTCATCGTCAATCTTCATTAGAACTATTCGTCCTTAATTTTTTCCAAGAGTTGTTTGGCTTCAGCCAAATAATCATTGTCGTCTTCATATTTTACCGGAGATGAAATTACTTTCTGTAGGTTTTCTCTTGCATCTTTATAGTTATCATCCTGTATATAAGCCTTTGCAAGATCGAGATAGAACATTCTAAAGTCGGGATAAAGTGCAATTGCTTTTTTATAATCCTGTATTCCGGTTTCCAGATCTGCCCAGCCCAAACCTAAAATTGCCCTGGCAGGTTTCCATTTTTTACTGACCTCCGCATTTGTTCTTCCAAGTATATAATACGCAAGAGCTATTTCATAGGGGTCTCCTTTATTCAGCTTTATAGCTTTTTCGCAATCATCCCTCACAGCATTTACGACGCCGGCAACCGAGAAAATACCTTTAAAGAGTGCAATCTTCCCGTTATCGATTGCCCTTCTTACATAAGTAATCGATTGGCCGGGTGCAAGCTTAACAGACTCGTCTGCATACTTATAAGCTTTTTGATATTCAGCAAGCTGTGCATCTTTTTGATCGCCGGTTTCGGTTGGCATGTGGTTGGCTAAATCAGTCAATGCTCTGCTGATTCTCCATTTTACTTCCCATTTGCCCGGGAAAAGCGAATCGGCTTTGAGATAAGTATTCAATGCATCTTTATCTTTAAACTGATCTGTGTACTTATCTCCTTTTGAAATTAATGAATCGAGAGTTTGTGCGTGAACTTGGTACAAAGAGAATAGAATTGTTAACGCAAAAAACGAAACAAAAAAGAATTTACTTTTCATAATGCCCCTTCTCCTTAAATGATTTAGGGTTAATCAAATAGAGTTTTATTTGTGTTATTTTCTTCTTCGCTTTGAGTTATTCCGTGGTTGTACAAATCTGTAGAAGCGAGAGAAATAAATTTCGTCCATTTACCGTCCGTTTTAATTTCCGAAGCCAGAGCATTTTTATATGCATTTACTTTGGCGCTTAACTCATCTGCTTGATATAACGTAATTGCTTCCAACGTTTTGGGAACAACAGGTGATGCATATTCAAGTTTTCCCTGGTGGCTTAACACTATATGCAGTAGAGAATTTTTTAATTCTTCAGGAAATGAAGGAATCTTATTAATTTCTTCCTTAATAAACATTGCTGACAAAACTATGTGGCCGATTAATTTTCCTTTGTCGGTATAATCGAATGATGTTTCATAGTTCAATTCGTACACTTTCCCAAAGTCGTGCATCATTGCTCCGCAAATTAATAAATCCCTGTTTATTTCATGGTGAATATCGCACATCAAATCACAAATTCTGATTATTTCAAGAGTGTGCTCTATTAATCCGTGAATGTACGAATGATGCCATTGCTTTCCGGCAGGAGCTAATGAAAATTTATCAAGATTTTCTTCGTTAAAAATATTTTTTATCAACTGTTTTAGATAAGCATTACCAATGTTCTCAATCCGGTTTAAAAACTCATCTTTCATTACATTGACATTGCGTTTAGATTTTGCAAGGAAATCCTGCGGTGAAATGCCTTCCGAAGGCGGAGCAATTTTCAAAGAAGAAATTTTTATCTGCGGATTTCCCTGGTACTCATCAATTGTTCCTTTAATTTTAGCTATGTCGCCTGTTTTAATAGTACCGAAAATATTATCATAATCATCCCAGAGATTTGCACTTAAGCTTGCGGTTTTATCGCCGAGTTCCAGCGAGAGGAAATTTTTATTGGATTTGGTTTGGCGCAGTTCACATTTTTTTATTATCAAAAAGTGATTGATTGTGTCTCCTTTTTTTAAGGAATTGAGATCAGATTGCTTTAACTCTTTCATTACACTTTTTAAAATTATTATTTAATGAAAGGTAATGATAAGTTAGTAAATTTTGAATAGGCAATTATTGAAAAGAATACTCCATAATTTTTATGTAAATTTTAGCTATTCTTTTAATATCTCTATAAAACTTTCTTTCGGCAGCTTTGCAATTACCGACCTGTTCAGCAAATCGATTGAAACGGCAATGGTTTTATCGTTGCCGGTTTCCCTGTAAACACCGATGACATCCTTAAAAGGCCCTTCCTTTATTCTTATTTTTGCTCCGGGGACCAAACCGTTTTTTACAAAGAATTCACTTTTGTAGCTGAGCATCCTCTGTAGATTATCGATTTGCCAGCCGGGAATTTTTGCCGGCCTCCCAGCGTCAAAGATGCATCGTACGACGGATTTTTGTTCAAGTGAATTTATTCTTTCCTTTTCATTCGCAAAAATAAAAATGTAACTCCTCATAACCGGTTCGGTTATTTTTTTCTTCCTATCGCTCCATTGTTTTACATGGGTGTACGTAGGCAAGTAAAGCTGAACGCCGATTTCTTCAATCTGCTGGGCTGCTTTGAATTCTGATCTCGGTTTGGTATATAATGCAAACCATGATCTATCCGGCCCAAGTTGTTTATTATCCTGATTATTCATTATCGATAAAATTATTACAAACTTGATTAATTTAATTATAATTCAAATTATTAGTTATGCAGCGGATGACCAAAAAGAAGAAAAAATCGTTGCGAATGAGTCTTCGAGTGAAGTCCGCTTTGCGAGACCTCGTCGTTAGGCGGGCAATCTTTTGATTTTTGGATCAAATGGGAGATTACTTCGCTCCGCCCGTGATGACGATATTACTTTTTGGTCAACCACTACATTATGGTTACCCTCTAACAGCTGAGATATATTAATTTTTAATATCAACTCTGCCGATCGAATAATAAGTGAACTTTTCTTCCTTCATTCTCTCAAGGTCATATACATTTCTCCCGTCAAAAATCACATGAGATTTTAAAGAGGATTTAATCAATTTGAAATCCGGGTTCCTGAATTCATTCCATTCGGTTACAATTATTAATGCATCCGCATTTTTTAAAGCATCATAAGATGTTGCGGCATAATTTATTTTATCTCCAATCAATGCTTTTGTTGTTTCCTTGGCTTCCGGGTCATAAGCCGAAATAGTTGCGCCGTCTTTCAAAAATAATTTTATAAGTTCCAGTGCAGGAGCTTCTCTCACGTCGTCGGTATTAGGCTTAAAGGATAAGCCCCAGAGAGCAAAATGCTTTCCATGAAC
This sequence comes from uncultured Ignavibacteriaceae bacterium, assembly GCA_964556005.1. GTDB lineage: Bacteria > Bacteroidota > Ignavibacteria > Ignavibacteriales > Ignavibacteriaceae > CAZKUR01. The sequence goes on from CAZKUR010000043.1 coordinate 23,566, forward strand.
CTTGCCTTTATAATGATTCAAAATTCTTTTATAAAACATTTTGATCTGGTTTCTGTTAACATCCATTACGGATTTAAGGATCTTAAAATCATATTTGTTTTGATCGGCTGTGTTTATAAGCGCAACGACATCCTTAGGAAAACACGAGCCGCCGAAACCAACACCGGGGAATAAAAATCTTTTTCCAACTCTCGAATCCGACCCGACACCAATTCTAACTTTGTCTACATCCGCACCGGTAATTTCACAAAGATTCGCAATCTCATTCATAAAAGATATTTTTGCTGCAAGAAAAGAATTTGATGCATATTTAGTCAACTCGGCTGATTTTTCATCCATAAAATAAATCGGGTTGCCCGACCTGACGAACGGTTCATACAATTCCGTTAAAACCTGCTGTGTTTTTGAATTACTCGTTCCGATAATTACCCGTTCCGGTTTCATAAAATCGTCAACAGCCATTCCTTCTCTTAAAAATTCGGGGTTTGAAGCGACATCGAATTTAAAATCAGGCGCATGCTTTTTTATTTTTGCTCTAACCTTGTCGCTTGTTCCAACCGGTACCGTACTTTTATCGATAACTATTCTAAATCCGATTTTAGGATTATCCCTGAAAAATTTTCCCAGGTCATCGGCAACTTTCAGTACATATTGAAGATCGGCCTGTCCATCTGCACCTTGAGGGGTTGGGAGACAGAGAAAAATTATTTCACATACCTTTACGGCTTCATGTAAATCGGTTGTAAATTTTAACCTGTTATTCTTTAAATTTCTCTCAAATAATGTATCAAGACCGGGTTCATAAATAGGGACTTCCCCGTTTTTCATTCGCTCGACTTTTTTTGCATCTATATCAACACCAAAAACGTTATTACCCGTTTCGGCAAAACAAGTGCCTGTAACAAGTCCGACATAACCGCTGCCCACAACAGCAATATTCATTTCGTTAACTCCTTAGAATAAATTTAAAATTAAAAAAATTATCAATTAAGTAATGAATGCATCGATTGAGTTAAAATTTCCTTATCTACAGGCTTTTGGATGAAATTATTTATGCCGTACTTGATATATGTATCTTTAAGTCTTTCGGGAAATAAACCGGAGAATGCAATGACAGGGGTTTTAAATGAATCATCCTGCTTTTTAATTAATTGTATCATTTGCAGGCTATTCATCAAAGGCATATCGTGATTTGTAATTATTAAAGATGGGGATTTCTGAGTAATTACTTCAATTGCATGAAAGCTGTTGCCAGTTCCTATTATTTGATAGCCGGGATAGCTTTCTTGGGCTATTTCCATAAAATATCCAAGCTCCTGTTGATCATCGTCGATTATTAAAATTGTGCTGACGGCAGAAGGAAGCGTGAAGTGAAATTCGGTTCCTTTCCCGGTTTCGGAATAATACCACAATTTTCCTCCGTGCTGTTCGATTATCAGCTTTGATAGGGCTAACCCCAGCCCCGTACCTTTTTCACCTTTTGTCCCTGCCGAGGAAAACATTTTGTCGATCTGAAAAAGCTTTTTCTTGTTGATTTCAGGTATCCCAACACCCTCATCTTTAATTACAAATTCAATAAATTCATCGTTAAATGTGCCTGCATATATTTCTACCAGGTTTCCTTCCCGGGAAAATTTTATCGAATTGCTTATTAAATTATTCAGAACTTGTTCCAATAATTTTTCATCGGCTTTTATATATAATGAAATATCTGCATTGACCTTTATCTCAATATTTTTTCTCACTGCCATACCGGTTAATGACGAGACATTATCATATATTGTCGCTTGAACATTCAGCCTGAAAGGTTCAACTTTCAGCTCACCGGTTTGCAGCCTTGACCAATCAAGCAGATAGTTAATCAACTGAAGCTGAATTTGTGAAGACGCATAAATGAAATTCAGATACTCCATCATTTCGGCTTTAGTTAGATCCGGTTCTCTGATTAATATATCACAAAACCCGAGGATGCTTGTAAAAGGTGCTCTTAAGTCGTGCGATAGGATGGAAATAAATCGATCCTTAATTAAATCCGCCTGTTTTTTCTCATCCAACTTTGCAGCAAGTTCATTTTCCTTATTCTTAAGTCCGGTTACATCATTCAAGATACCGTATATTTCTTTAACATTTCCGTCGCTGTTTCTTAAGATTGTACTGTGTTCATTTATCCAGATTATTTCTTTATCTTTTCCTACTATCCTGTAATTAATATTAAAAATATCTTTTGATTGATCATTTAGAGATTCATAAACTTCTTTTTTAACACGGTCAAGATCATCTTCTATTACCAACGATAATCCCTTCCGGGGAAGCTCATCAATCTCATCGGCAGTGTAGCCGGTCATTAATTCTATGTTGGGAGAATAGAATGTTTGATTTTCTTTGCCGTCGATGAATATCTTTCGATAAAAGACGGAATTTTTGTTATTGAATTGTCCGAAATCAAATTGAGCGAATTGATTTTTCTCCCGGGTTTCCCGGTGGTCCGCAGAATTATTTTGTGCTTGGCCGGAATTATTATCCAATTTATAACTTTATTTTATCGATTAGTAATTGAGTTAAAACTTTAGGTTAAATATAAAAAATAATAAATCTATAATAAAATGCGTGTAAAGCCGGTCTAAATTTTTTTTATAATTAAAATACTTTTGCTATATCTATAAGGAGAGAAGGCTGGTTAATTAGCGCGGTAATAAAAATTCTTTTAAGCGTTCTTTTTTCTTTCGGAACTTTATTAAAAGACTTTGCAATACTGTTAAATTTTTCGTCGGAGAAATTATAAATTCCTTTTTTCAGCCGGTTGAAAGTTTCATGTCTTTTACCGAGCCTGTCGTACCAGGCTTTATCATACGTTAAAATAAAATTCAGATTATTTTTTTTTACGGCTTCGCCTGCAATCCTTCCTGCAATACTTCCGCCTATCATTCCGCTTGCAATTCCGCCGCCGCTTAATGGATTAACTTGATGTGCTGCGTCCCCGGCAAGTAGAATTCCGGGAGCAGAAATTTTTTTTAGAGTAGGGGTACTCGGAACACCTCCTGCAATCGAAGTTAAAACAGGAGCATCCGGATAGTTTTTCTCCATAAAATGATTTAAAAATGATAAAGCCGATCTTTCTTTACCTACAAATCCGCTTACTCCCAGCCCGATGTTTGCAATATTTTTACCTTTGGGAAATATCCAGAAATAACCCCCTGGTGCATATTCTGATCCAAAATAAAAATAAAGAGTGTCAGGTTCTACATTTATATTAGATGCAGTAATCTGCATGCAGCATTCCATATCCCTGAAATCGGTGTGGGTTGCAAGTCCGGCCCATCTTCCAACACGCGATTCAACACCATCTGCAGCAATAACGATTTTTGCTTTTAATTCTTTTTGCTCGCCTTTGAATTCATATTTTACACCTGAGACTTTATCATTTTCAAAAATCAACCCATTAACGTAAGCGCGTGTTAAAATTTCCGCACCTGCATTTGCAGCAGTCTTTGCCAGTTCGTAATCAAAAATTCTTCTTTCAAGAACGTAACCGGAATCGCCAAATTCAATTTCAGCTTCGGTTCCGTCAGGGGCAATAAAAGAAAATTTATTAATGTGAGCTTTAATCCAAGTCTCATCGGTATCGATAAATTCCGACACTCCTGTTTTACTGATTGCTTCACCGCATCTTACCGGGTAACCGACATCACGATCTTTCTCCAGCATCATAACCGAAACTCCCTGTTCGGCAGCGAATCTTGCCGCCATCGATCCGGCTGGTCCGGCACCGACTACTATTATGTCATATTCATTTTTCATGTTATCCTTATATTTTTCACCTAACATCTCATTCAAATTCTATCTGTTAATAGTAGGCAATAGGCAAATTTCTTTTTCACATCGGGATCAAAATTTTAAATATACCATTAAATTGAAATTTGTTAAATCTTTATCAAACCGGACAAAAATTACTTTTCATTTGATCTTCTGTACTTCTCTGGATTTTCAATCATATGATTCAGTAATTTTCCTACTTCTTCGGAAATTGATAATAAATTTTTATAAATTTCTTTGCCTATATATTTACAATGGAATGCAAAATCCAGCCAAACTTGAGTTTCCGAATTTTCCATATCCGAATTCGATATTTTTGAAACGAAATAGGCTTCATACTTCCTTTTTCTATAACCTTCGGCAATCGCTGCTGAACACGACCGAGAAGACCTTTTAATCTGATCAGTAAGCGAATATTTTTCTTCCTTTGGAAAATTTTTCGAAATTTCAAAAATCTGCATCGCTAGATCAAAAGATTTTTGATAAACTGTCAAATCCCTAAAAGACATTTTCATATTTTCCTCCTTTTAATTTTTTTAAAATATTTTTATACTGTTTGCCTACTGCTTATTTACTTAGTACTTATTTAACTACTTTTATTTGCTTACTTGCCTATTGCCTACTGCAAATTGCCTACTGAATAACTCCCTCACGATTAAACACAATAACCTCCAGAGGGCAGCTCCATACGCATTTGCAACAGTTTGTGCATCGTTCGTCGATGATGTTTATTTCGGCTTCTTTTAGTTCAATTGCATCCTCAGGGCAAACCCCAACACAGCAGCCGCAAAAGTCGCACTTATCCGGCAGAATTTCGATCATTAGTTTGCCTGTTTTTGCCTGGCGGTAGTTCATGGATTCAAGTCAAAAGTAAAAATTCAAAAGTAAAAAATTTTTTAATAAAGAGATGGTATTTAAAAATATTATATTGTTAAAATTAATTGACAGCTTCTTCCCTATCGAAATTTTCGACAATTTGCTCTGCTTCTTTTCTTAAATCTCTAATATTTTTCATTAATTCTATTTTTTCTTCTTCACTGCCTGCTGCTTCAATTCTTTTATGAATGGAATTTAACTCTTGCTCTAAGAGAAGAGATTTGAATCGCTTTAACGTATCGAGCACCATCCTTTTTAAAACCACTTCCTGTGTTCTCCCGGGATTGATATCTTCCCAGCTTTTACTAATCGAATATTTATCAAATGTTAATTCGAGGATATAAGTTCTTAATTTATCATCATCAATTTTATCGATTAATGATCCTGCTACAATTTCATTTTTACTTTCAAACGTGCTGAAGACAAGCTCCGCTAATTGCCGGTGAGCTTCAATTGAAAAATCTTCGCTTCTTAAATACTTCGACATTAATTCTATAATATCTTCTTCTCCTTCGAAAAGAAATTTAACAAGTTCCTTTTCAATATTATAGAGTACAGGGTTTTCTTTAACTGCCTGACTTTCAAGGACGAATGATTCTTTTTTTTCTATTTCCCTTTCTTTTATTTTTCCATCGTTGGCAAGCTGCTTGTTTATTCCTGCCAAAAACCTGTTCAATTCATTCTCAAGCAGGCTTTCGCGCAAATTAAATTTTTTCGCAATCGATTTGATTAATAAAGTTCTTTTTAGTTCATCCCCAATTAAAGATACAGGCTTCATCAATTCACGAATTGCTCCGGCGGTTTTCGCAGGCTCATCAAACATTCCCAAGGCTTGGAAATAAGCAGTTTGATATTCCAGAAAGTTTTGTGCATAGCTGATCATTTCTTCGAATTTTTCCCTGCCGAATTTGTTAACATAAGAATCAGGATCTTCTCCTTGAGGAAGAGAAACAATTTTTATTTCAAAATCCCGTTTAAGCAAAAGCTCAATGCTCCTCATTGATGCTTTAATTCCGGCTGTGTCGGCATCGAAAAGCAGCACAACATTTTTTGTATATCTTGAAAGCAATTGAACCTGTTCTTCAGTTAACGAAGTGCCCGAAACAGCGACAACATTTTTTATCCCGCTTTGAAATAGCGAAATAAGATCCATGTAGCCTTCAACCAAAATTGCTTTATCCAATTTTCTAATTTCATCTTTTGCATGCGATAAGCCGTAAAGCACTCTTCCTTTAACATAAATAAGAGATTCGGGTGAGTTTAAATATTTCGCATGGTTCTCGCTTTCAACTAAAATTCTTCCGGCAAATGCAACGACTCTTCCGTTCGGCGAAAAAATCGGGAAAATAATTCTGCCGGAAAATTTATCGTAATACCTGCCATCGCCGCTCTTCCCGATTAGTCCAAGGCTCAATGCTTTTTCAAACTTATCGCCTAAAACAGTATTGCTTTGCGCAAACCCTATAAAATTGTCCCATCCGGGAATTGCATATCCCAAACCGAATACACGCATTGTCTGCGGCTTTATATTTCTCTTCAGAAAATAATTTCTGGCGATCTCTCCTTCAGGCTTATTCAGTAAATTGTCGGAAAAATATCTTGCTGCCTCAGTATTTATTTCATAGAGAATTTCCTGTTCTCCGCCAAAGGCGGACTGTTTTTCTTCACCTGCCTGTTGATCGAATTCAAGTTCGATTCCAAGCTGTTGGGCTAATTCCTGAACTGCTTCAACGAATGAGATTTTTTCATAACTCATTAAGAAATTGAAAACATTTCCGCCTGCATGACAGCCGAAACAATGATAAATTTGTTTATCTTCACTGACTGTAAACGAAGGTGTTTTTTCATTGTGGAACGGACAAAGCCCGATGAAGTTCTTTCCTCTTTTTCTAAGCTGAACTTTTTCGGAAATAATATCTACGATATCGGCTGCCTGCCTTATTTCTTCTATTTTCGATTCGGAAATTCTCACGTGTAAGTCTATTCTTAAAAATTTAATCAGTCAATTAGTTTAAAATATCCATTCCTGTAATATAGAAAATACAAAATATTATCAAGACTGTATAAAAAAATTTTTATTAAAATAAAAACACCAAAAGATTATTAGAAATATTTGCCGACAATATTGACTGTTTGCCGGATTTTTTTAAAGTTTCAACCGAATGTCAATCTTTTAAATGTTTTAACTTCAAAAATTGAAAATAATTGCATTGCGCTGAACGGGAAGGTGAAATTCTTAATATTAATTTTGACGTGGCGATCATCAAAATTTTAAGATTGATAGAAAATATTTAAAATTTTTAGGAAAATTATTTGTGGAAACTAAGATTGAAAAATGGACAAAAGAAGAAATTAATATTCTTAAAGAACATTACACAAAAAAAGGCCCAAAGTACGTTGCCGGATTGGTAAATCACAGCCGCAATGCTGTAATGACGAAAGCAGCAAAGTTAGGTCTGCATATGGCTCCAATCTGGAATGAAGAGGAAATAAAATTCCTTAAAAGGAATTACAAAAAGAAAGGGGCAAAATATGTTGCGGAAAAGCTGGATAAAAAAAGAGATTCCGTAATTGCAAAAGCGGGAAGACTTGGGATAAATTATGACGGCCTCCGGACCTGGGAACCCTGGGAGGATAATTATCTTCGCAGGCATTACAACGACCGGAAGAAAATTTCCATTTCACGCACTCTCAAACGTTCCAAATCGTCGATCCTTGCAAGAGCGAGTATTCTTAAATTAACCGAGTCCAAAGCGGTTAAATGGTCGGATGAAGAAAAAAATGCGCTGCAGCGTTTATATGCAGACAGGAAAAATTCACTCGAACGAATTTCAAAATTATTAAACAAATCACGTTGGGCTGTTATAAAGCAAGTAAAAATTTTAAGCCTAAAAAGACCTGATTATCACTCCGAATGGACGAAACATGAATGTGACTATCTAATCAAAAATTTTAAAATCAAAAGCTACCGTGAAATAGCAAAAGACCTCGGCTTAACTCACAGTGCAATTGCTCATAAAGTAAACAGGCTGGGATTAAAACAACGGACAAAAGGAAAACCCTGGACAAAAGAAGAAAAAGATTTTGTAAAGAAAAATTATAAAAAGATTCCCACTAAGGAAATTGCACAAAAGTTAAACAGGTCCGTTAATGCAATTATAACGATAGTCGGTCCGCTTGGTGTTAGCGCTGGCCGTCCCCGGCCATGGTCTGAAAAAGATAAAGAGTATTTGAAAAAGAATTATAGTCACATTTCACTTGAAAAAATTTCCGGCGCTTTAAACCGGAGTGAACTGGCAATAACATCAATGGCGGTGAAGATGGATTTAACAAAGAAGAGAAATACTCAACCTAAAAGGAAAGGGCAGAAGAAATAGTTCGGAAATTATTGCTACATTTTTTAAAGTTTATTTCTTTTTGATGTAAGATGTGAAACGTATAAACAAGAAGCGTTTATAAAGATGACATCTTCTCAACAAGTATTGCGGCGAGGGAAGATGTCATCTTTGTGTGGATTTTTAAGAAATTACTTACTGTTAGGAAAATCTTCCGGTAGGTTATTTAGATCAGTTAATTTAAAATAACCTTTTACTTTATTTATGTCAACCCCTTCGAGGGGTCTCTGAAGGTAACGGAAGGAGAGCGTAGCTCGACTGGAGTTACCTTCAATCTTTTGATTTTTAACTTTCATCTTTCAACTCCTGATGATATAATTCTACTAATTCTTTATAATGTATTACTGTACTCCTTCCCATTCCGGTGAATTATCGATAAAATTATACCAGGCTAAATCCTCTACCCTTATTTGTACTGTATAGCCACTCTGTGCATAGCTATACGAAAATAGTAATAAAACAACAGACAATAAAATGAAAAAACGATTCATATTAAATCCTTTCAAAATGTTTTTAATATGTTTTGTTTATTTAATATAAACCGGTTTTAAAGCCTGTTTTATTTATTATCTTTTACCAACTATAATAACGGCTTTTCCTACAATTCCGCCTGAGGAATTATTTCCCACAAGCACTACTGTGTTGCCTTTTATTGCTGCGCTCTTAAATACTTTATTCCCCATTAAATTATTATAAACTTTCCAGCGTATCCCGTTAAAATGAGCAGCAAATCCGTAATCACCTGCCGTTATTATATCATTTACTCCTGTTCCTCTTATGCTTTCGGTGAAATAAGAGGGAAGATTAAGAATTTCCCACTTACCGTTTTCATATCTCCTTACACCGCTGCCGCACACGTAAACAGGAGAATATTTGCCTTTAAACCAAACACCTTTCAGCCAATGCTGATAAGGCCAGTTTAAAGTATCATGTGCAGCAGACCCGGATACAGCTAAAAGACGGTATTCACCCTGCTTAAGTATATTTGATGCAACAGTTAGAATAGATAAATTGTTATTGGGTTTATCATTATACCCCCATATATCATTCAGGTTTGTATTTGTTCCGCTTTCTATTCTTGTCCAGTAAGTTCCATGATTTGAAGAATATGCAATTGTACCTGAATTACCAACTACGTAGATACTGCCACTCGGATTTCCCCAAATCTTATTGATGAAAACTCCATAAAATATGGAGATTGCTAGAT
>CAZKUR010000044.1:0-19928 GCA_964556005.1 uncultured Ignavibacteriaceae bacterium
AAAAGAATAAAAATTTAATAATTAAACTGCCGCATATTTTTCTGCGGCAGTTTTTTATTTTAATGTGGAATTCTTCTGAGGGACTAAAACACAAATCAAATCCTCGATGCTTTGAATTAAATAATCCGGTTTATTTAACTTAAGCTGTTCTTCGGTTCTGTAGCCATAACATGCTGCACATGTTTTAGCGTTTGCATTTTTACCGCACTCAATATCCAGTTCCGTATCACCTACCATTAAAGAATTTCCGGGTTCAATTTTAAGTTTTCTGCAGATTATTTGCAGAGGTTCCGGTGATGGTTTATGAGCAATGCCGTCTCTTCTTCCCATTACGAGATCGAAATATTTTCTCAAGTTAAAATGATTGATAATTTTATCTGCCTGCTCCTGTCCTTTTGTAGTTAATAATGAAATTTTTATTCCAAGATTTTTGATTTCGATTAATGTTTTGTTTAATCCTTCATACAATGATGATTCATTGATAAAATCGAAATAACGTTTTTTATAAATTTCAATGAATTCTTCAAAATCGACGTTTGGAATGTTGAGAGCTTCAAATATATCGATAAAATGATAGCCTATCATGTTTTGAAATTCCTGTTCCGGGAATGAAGTATTTATATTTAATTCTTCAAGAGCTTTAATAGTAGTTTTATAAATTGTTCTGTATGAATTAACTATCGTTCCGTCAAGGTCGAAACATACGTGCTTAAATTGATTATTGGTTCCCATTTGGATTTTCTTTTGTTGATTGGATGTTTTGCTGTTCTGCCGGGGAGCAATTTTCACCTCTGCAGCATTCATCGATATTTATTCCGCAGATTGCGCATTGCCCGTGTCCTTGAACCCAGATAATACTCGTTGCTCGTTGATACCAGGGACATATATTATTACTGCTTTTTGATTTATTTTCATTTTCCATAGTCAGTTTTCAATTAAAGAGTTGAGGTGAAAAAAATTCTGATAATTAACTTAAAATATAAAATTCCAAAACCGTCAGAAATCTCTTTCGGAAATTTCTTTAACTAAAAAAAATCTTAAAAAAATTCTCGTGCTTTTGATTTAAAAATATATTATTATATCACGAATAATAATTTTTATCTTCCTTCCCGGATAATTTTAGCAGAATATTTGGCATTTGATTTAAACAATTAAAAAAAATAATTCTATTAACTGCAAATAATATAAAAATCAAATTACATTTTCCCTAAAAAGGCCGTTAATTCAAAATTAATTAAATCATATTATTTACAAACTAAGGAGACTCGACCATGAAATTAAGCCGCATGCTTTTTGTCATTTTTCTTGTAATGGTTGTTTTCAGTGCTAAAAGCATTTCATTCGCTCAATCGGAACCGGTTATGTACTTTTGTGAAAAGTACGACGCCAACAAGGGTGAAATCGGCATAAGCGATAGATTTACAAAAGGATCCTTAACTGTTATGGTTAAATGCGATCATGCATTGAATTTGGAAAATGTCAATATCGAATTTGAAAAATATGATTACAGAACCGGGAAATTTGAGTATTATAAGAAATTTCCATTCGTACTCAAAAAAGAATCGAAGTATGTTTCTTTTTCAGAAACCGAATCAAACGATATGAGCTTTGATGAACCGGGATTCTACAGGGTCTTTTTGTTGGATGATAAAGGCAGCACCGTCACCAGCGCTTTAATAGAAATTATAGAGTAAAAATATTTGGATTTTTATTTCTATTCTTATGAACAAACCGGCAGAATTTTTTCTGACAGAAAAAAACAATTTAGGCTGTTTCTACTAATGTAAACATTATGCAGAAAACAGCTCTAAATTCAAATTCGAATTCCGTAAATTAGAAAGCGGCAGGGCTCTACGACCCGGCTTTTTTCTTCCTGTAATAAATCACATATAATAGTTCATGTTGTATGAGAAATGATTAATTTTGTCCATTATAAATCGGATATGTTTTTATGAATGAAAAATTTGATGTCATAATTATAGGTGCCGGGCCAATAGGATTAGCTTGCGGAATTGAAGCTGAAAAACGAAATATTTCATATTTAATAATTGAAAAAGGATGCCTGGTAAATTCTTTGTTTCATTACCCGGCTAATATGACTTTTTTCTCGACATCCGACAGACTGGAAATCGGGAATGTCCCTTTTGTTTCTCATGGGGATAAGCCTACACGCAGAGAAGCTTTGGAATATTATAGAAGAGTAAAAGCCACATGGAACCTTAATGTTGCAGCTTACGAAAAGGTTCTTAATATAAAAGATGACGGCGATCTTTACGGAATAAAAACTACTAAAAATGATTATTTATCACGATGTGTAATAATTGCTACCGGTTTTTACGATGAGCCTAATTTATTGAATATCCCAGATGAAAATCTTCCCAAAGTAAAACATTATTTTGATGAAGCCCACCCGTATGCTTATCTTAATGTTGTTGTAATCGGAGCCGGAAATTCCGCCGTAGATGTCGCTCTTGAAACTTACAGGAGAGACTCAAATGTAACGATGATTGTTAGAGAAGATAAGCTTAAAGACAGTATAAAATACTGGGTAAAACCCGATATCGAAAACAGGATTAAAGAAGGATCTATTAAAGCATATTTTAATTCAAATGTAATTGCCGTTAGAGATAAAGAAATTGATGTTCAAACTCCCGGCGGTTTAATAACATTGAAAAATGATTTTGTGTTTGCTATGACCGGCTATCATCCTGATTTTAATTTCCTTACCAAAATCGGTATTGAAGTTTCCGGTGATGATAAAATGATACCTTTTTTTAGTTCCGAAAATTATGAAACAAATAAACAAAGAATATTTTTGGCGGGGGTTGTATGCGGCGGAATGGATACCGGGAAATTATTTATCGAAAATTCACGTGAACATGCCGAAAAAATTTTTAATTATATTGATGATAAATATTTTAAGAATAAAAGATTAGCATCGTGAGGAATGCTTTATTAATTGCAGTTGAATTTTAAATAAAAAATTTTTTAACCAAAAAAGGGAGTTATCATGATAGATAAAATCAAAGAATATTTGGGTAAAGATGCTGATTCTTTACTGAACTATAAAGCAAAAGTATCGAAGGAATATCTTTCATTACCCGGTCCTGATTTTGTAGACAGGGTCTATTCAAACAGCGATAGGAATAATAAAGTTTTAAGCAGCCTGCAACGGATTTTTTCCAGCGGTAGATTGGCTGGTACAGGCTATGTTTCAATTCTGCCTGTCGACCAGGGAATCGAACACAGCGCCGGCGCTTCATTTGCACCTAACCCGGAATATTTCGATCCTGAAAATATTGTGAAGCTTGCAATCGAAGGCGGATGCAATGCGGTGGCTTCAACTTTGGGTGTACTGGGAATGGTATCCAGGAAGTATGCTCATAGAATTCCTTTCCTACTAAAGCTGAACCACAACGAATTACTGACTTATCCGAATAAGTACGATCAAATTATGTTTGCAGGTGTTGAGCAGGCATGGAATATGGGCGCTGCAGCAGTTGGTGCTACAATTTATTTCGGGTCATCCGAAAGCAACCGTCAAATTGTTGAAGTGAGTCAGGCATTCCAATATGCTCATGAACTCGGAATGGCAACAGTACTTTGGTGCTATCTTCGTAATCCTGATTTTAAAACCAAAGAAAAAGATTATCACGTTTCCGCAGACCTAACAGGACAGGCTAATCATTTAGGCGTGACAATAGAAGCCGATATCATAAAGCAAAAACTGCCTGAAAACAACGGCGGGTTTAAAGCTATAAAATTCGGAAAGACGAGTGAAAAAGTTTATACCGAATTAACTTCCGATCATCCGATTGATCTCTGCAGGTACCAGGTAGTAAATAATTATATGGGTAAAGCGGGATTAATAAACAGCGGCGGCGCGTCCGGTGAAAACGATTTTGCAGAAGCGGCAAAAACAGCGGTTATAAATAAAAGAGCCGGCGGTACCGGTTTAATTTCCGGCAGAAAAGCTTTTCAAAGACCGATGAAGGAAGGCGTAAAGCTGCTGAATACAATTCAGGACGTTTATTTGTCAAAAGAAATAACGGTTGCTTAACCGGAATTAGATTGGGATATTAAAAAAAGAGATGACATCTTTTCTAAATTAAAGATGTCATCTCTAAATATTTTTTAAGATAGGTTTCTAATAATATTGATCTGATTTTCTTATTCAAAATGTCATTTCAACTGAAGAAGATACTCGGCTATCTTCCCTAAATCTTTCGGGTCTATCTGATTAAATGACGGCATCATAACATTCGTAAATTTCTTTTGATATTCTTTCATCCTTTGTGAATCCATGTAAGAGGAAGGATTTCTAAGATAATTTATTAATTTATCTCTCGACCAGTATTGACTAATACCGTGAAGATTCGGCCCCATAGCAGTGCCGCTTAAATTGGAACCGTGGCAGTTTACACAACCTACTTTACCAATTAATTCACTTGGGCTTAAATTTTGAGACGAAATATTGGATTGCGGAACCGGGTTGTTTACGTTCGTCCCCTTCTCAACTACTTTGGTGCTGGTCAACCTCTCAAGTACAAATAAAAATATAAAAACGACTAAAATAGCTGCTATCCAGATTTGTGGTTTTGTCATAATTCCTAATTTTGCTTAAAATAAAGTGAAGATGATATTTCTTGAATTATCTAAAAATTTTGTGCCTAAAGTTATCAAAAAACGCAGTCTATGACAATTTTACCGTAATTACTGTGAAGAATAAATATCACAAAATCTATTTATGTTTTTTCCGACATTTCAACAACAATTTTAGATCGTGAATTTTGAAATAGGTTTTCATTTTAACGGATTTGAAAGGAATATTTTTTGATTATGGACTTTAACAGAAATTCTTATTACTCGGAATTTGCCTCAAAGCTTCTGAGTAAAAGAGATTTACATGCATGCAATGCTTCTCTTAAGAAAGCTTCTATTGAATTTTTAAACGAAGTTATCGACTTCCTCTTTCCTCACTTTTCGAGTGATGTTTATTATAAAACAGATGATGTGATTGCGAAGCTGCAGTTGCTAAACAAGAATTTGGTATCGCTTCTGAAAATCGGGAACGGAAGTTCTATTGAAGAGATAAATAAAAAAGCCGATAAATTTATCGAATGCATTCCCAAAGTAAGCGACATGCTTTGGGACGATGCCGAGGCAATTTATCAGGGCGATCCGGCTGCGGAAAATGTTGATGAAGTAATCCTGGCATACCCCGGTTTTATGGCAATATTAATTTACCGCTTTGCTCACGAACTTTACAATTTGCGTGTACCCATTATCCCGAGAATATTAACAGAACACGCACATGAAATTACAGGTATCGATATTCATCCCGGCGCAAAGATAGGTTCTCCGTTTTTTATTGATCACGGCACTGGCGTAGTTATAGGCGAAACAACGGAAATAGGGAGAAATGTAAAAATTTATCAAGGTGTTACTCTTGGAGCATTAAGCGTAGACAAGTCTTTATCAAAAACAAAAAGGCATCCTACGATTCATGATGATGTAATAATTTATTCGCAGGCAGTAATTCTCGGCGGCAAAACAGTTATTGGAGAAAAAAGCATAATCGGTGGTAATGCATGGATAACTCAAAGTATTCCGCCGAATTCCGTAGTTTCCAGCAAAATTGAAGTTAAGGTAAAATCACACGAAAATAATTTTGATAATGTAGAATATGTTATTTGAGATTTTTAGTTTAAAAAATAATAGGTACTGAAATGAAATATGAGAACATTCTTGAGACAATCGGCAATACGCCTCATGTAAGGATAAATAAGTTATTTGGAAATGACCATGAGGTCTGGATCAAGCTGGAAAAAGCAAATCCCGGCGGGAGCATAAAAGATAGAATCGGACTTTCTATGGTGGAAGATGCTGAAAGAAAAGGTAAACTAAAAAAAGGCAATACTATTGTTGAACCTACAAGCGGAAATACCGGCATCGGGCTGGCAATGGTTGCAGCGGTAAAAGGCTATAAAATAATTTTAGTTATGCCTGAATCGATGTCAATTGAACGTAGAAAGCTGATGTCGGCTTACGGAGCAAAATTTGAATTAACGCCGAAAGAACAGGGAATGAAAGGTGCTATCGAAAAAGCAAAAGAAATTGTGAAAAGTAATCCCGGTACCTGGATGCCGCAGCAGTTTGATAATCCGGCAAACGTAGAAGCGCATGTTAAATTTACGGCTCAGGAAATTTTAAAAGATTTTCCGCAGGGAATCGATTACTTGATTACGGGTGTCGGTACAGGCGGGCACATAACAGGTGTAGCGCAGGTTTTAAAAAAGTCTTTTCCCGCTTTAAAAGTATTTGCAGTCGAGCCCGAAGCCTCGCCGGTAATTTCCGGGGGCAAACCCGGGCCTCATCCTCTCCAGGGTTTAGGCGCTGGTTTTATTCCGAGCATACTTGATACTTCCCTGCTGGATGGAGTAATTAAAGTTGGTAAAGATGAATCGTTTGAATACGCAAAGAAAGCAGCTAAACAGGAAGGCTTGTTTGTCGGAATTTCTTCTGGTGCTGCACTGGCGGCAGTTGCTAAAAAATTGAAAGAGATTCCCAAAGGTAAAAAAATCCTTACATTTAATTATGACACAGGCGAACGGTATTTATCCATTGAAGGTTTATTTTAGCAGAATTGAGATGATATCTCAATGAGTCGATGGATTACCAAAAGAAGGAACGGTCATTACGAATCCCGGTTCACCTGTTATCACGCAGTATCGGGATGAAGTAATCTCAAACTCTGAATAATTAAAAGTGAGATTGTCCGCCTAAGGGCGAGACCTCGTCTTTGACGGGCAAAACGAGCTTCACCTAACTTGTTAGTGTAAAGCAGCAAGAAGTTAAATCTACCTTTAGTAGATAAATTTGCAATGACAATTAATATGATTTTTTCTTTTTTTTAATATTGTTGTCCGCTTAACGTAAAAAATTATAATTCATTTGATAAATAAAGCAGTACCTTTTTCGATGATAATTTGTTATGAACAGACCAAATAATTTAATAAACGAAAAAAGCCCTTACCTTCTCCAACATGCATACAATCCTGTGAACTGGTATCCCTGGGGAGATGAAGCATTTCAAAAGGCATCGGAAGAAGACAAACCTATTTTTCTCTCAATCGGTTACTCAACATGCCACTGGTGTCATGTAATGGAAAAAGAAACGTTTGAGGACAGAAAGGTTGCATCGATAATGAACGAACATTTTGTCTCGATCAAGGTCGATAGGGAAGAACGGCCGGATATCGACGGTATTTACATGAATGTCTGCCAGTTACTGACCGGAGCAGGCGGCTGGCCGTTAACGATAATAATGACTTCCGATAAAAAACCTTTTTTTGCCGGGACTTATTTCCCAAAGCAGGGAAGATTCGGAAGAATCGGAATGCTGGAGTTACTGCCGCAGATTAAAAATGTATGGGATGAAAGAAGAGAAGATATATTCAAAAGTACGGAAAGCATTTTAACAGCATTACAAAACCCCTCATCAAAAACACAAAAAGGAACTTTAGATGAGTCTGTATTGGAAAAAACTTTCGATGAATTTTCCAACAGGTTTGATAAAGAATACGGAGGATTCGGAAATGCTCCAAAGTTTCCGACACCTCATAATTTAATCTTTCTTCTAAGATATTCAAAAAGATTTAATGATAAATCACCAATTGATATTGTGGAAAAAACTTTAACACGAATGAGAATGGGCGGAATTTATGATCATATCGGTTTCGGGTTCAGCCGTTATTCGACTGATAGAGAATGGCTTGTTCCTCATTTCGAAAAAATGCTTTATGATCAAGCTTTATTAACATTAGCTCTTACGGATACATATCTGCTTACTAAAAATATTTTTTATAAAAAAACAGCCGGGGAAATTCTAACTTATGTATCAAGAGATTTAACTTCACCAAGAGGCGGGTTTTATTCCGCCGAAGATGCAGACAGCGAAGGCGAGGAAGGAAAATTTTATTTGTGGACTTATGAAGAATTGAAATCTTTATTGCCTGAGGATGAATTTAATTTTACGGTAAAAGTTTTTAATATAAAAAAAGAAGGCAACTGGATCGATTCGGTAAACGGAGGAAAAAACGGCACTAATATTCTACATTTAAAAAACTCAAAAGAAAAACTTGCAAACGAATTGAATATTTTACCAAAAGAATTTGAAATTAAATTTGAAAACGTTAGACAGAAATTATTCGATGTAAGAAATAAAAGAATTCATCCGTACAAAGATGATAAAATATTAACCGACTGGAACGGTTTAATGATTTCCGCATTTGCGAGAGCTGCTCAGGTTTTTAACAATGATAATTATGTTCAAACGGCAGTGAATGCCGTTGAATTTATTTTAAATAATATGTATGATGAAGTAGGAAGAATGCTTCACCGTTTCAGGGAAAAAGAAGCAGCAATTTACGGACACATTGACGATTATGCTTTCTTCATTCAAGGGTTAATCGATACTTATGAAACCGTTTTTGAAGAAAAATATTTGATTAAAGCAATAGAATTGACTAAACATTTGATTGAACATTTTTGGGATGAGGAAAACGGAGCATTTTATTTTTCAGCAGATTACTCTGAAAAATTATTAATTAGGCAGAAAGAAATTTACGATGGTGCAATTCCCTCCGGTAATTCCGTTGCGGCTTTAAATTTACTGCGGCTCGGCAGAATGACCGGAAGTACCGTTTGGGAGGAAAAAGCAAAGCAAATTCTTGATGCATTTTCTTCTCGAATAAATACTTCGCCTTCGGTATTTACACAATCGTTAATTGCATTGGACTTTGCATTAGGTCCGACGAAAGAAATAATTATTGCTGGGGAAAAAAATTCCACTTTAGTTCAGGATATGATTAAAGAAATATACAGCCGATTCGTTCCAAGCAAAGTTATCTTATTGAAAGAAAAGAATAGCGAGTTAGCCAGATATGCATCATTCCTAAAAAATTATGATGAAATGGAGAGGAAGCCTGCCGTTTATATTTGCGAAAATTATATGTGCCGAATGCCGGTGAATAATTTGGAAAATTTAAGGCGTTTACTTTCAGATAATGTCTAGTTGAATAAAAGGATATTCATTTACCTGGTACTTTTTATTTAACTCTTTCAGAGTAATTGACCTCAAATTTCTTTTTAACCAAGGGTGTTACCCAAGGCAAAAATATTTTCGCCTTCTGGGAAAGGGCATGCATCCGTTCTTCATTTTTTCATATTTCATCATTCTATATAGCACTAAATGCTTCAAATTGTGCATATAATGGCTATAAGTCATCCATTTGGCAGCTGATAATCATCCGTTATGTAGTTGATTATCATCCACATGAACCACTCCACTACTTGTTATTATATTTAATATTTTACAATAGCAACCCAATAAAAATTTAAAATTAATTTGAATAGTTTTCAATCGTAAGTTATTTTTTTTATTATTATTGTACTCTAATTCAAAAATAATTGAATAAGATTGATTATTGGAGCAGGATAATAAATTTATAAAGTCGTTGGTTGAAAGTGCACAGAACGGAAATAATTCCGCTTTTGAACAACTATTCCGTTTAAATTGCGGCAGGGTTTTTACTTTGTGTACCCGGCTTGCTGCTGATCCGATAGCGGCTCAGTATCTTACGGTAAACATTTTCATAAAAGCCTTTCAGGATATTGCATTTGCACGAAAAGATACTTCCTTCTCCTCCTGGCTTGCCGGTATTACGGTGTATATTACATTGCAGGAATTGCGGGATGAAAAAAGTGAACTTAATAAAGGAAAACTTTCGGATAAGAAAGAAAGAGAAATTGCTACTGGTATTTTCTTTGAAGCCTCCAATGATTCCCTTCTTGACAGTTCAATAAGTAAATTGGATTTTAATTCTAGGATGGCGGTTGTTCTGAAAGATATCGAGGAATATTCCCTGGATGAAACACTTGATATTATGGGCATTCCTATTGAAACTTTTTATGGAATAATTATTGTTGCACACGACGCCCTGATGAAAAATCTTGATATTGCCGGCGATGAAGAAATTTTAGTCCAAATGCTGAACCGGTTAAATCAAAAAATACAGCCGGGTGTTGACCTGTGGCCACAAATTTTTAACGGCTTGAATACTTCTGAAGAAACCAAACCGGGTGAGAAAGAAAATGAAGCAGTAAAAAATTTCGGCGATTTTAAATCGCATAAATTAAAGAAGGTTAAAGAAAAAAAATCCGGCACAAAAATTAGAAAAGATAAAAATATTTCTATCCCGGGGAAAAAATCGGTTATCTTCATTCAAATCTTTAAATCCGCATTTTATATAATCTTGGCTGGGGCATTAGTATATGCCGGATATCATTTCTTATATGCTAATAAGAATTCATGGGAAGTAATTAAGATTAAAGGTCAACCTCTATTAGGCGTAAATAATGTTGAAAATAAGGAGCCTTTTACTGACGGGAAAGTTCTGACTTCAGATTCGTTATCCGAAGCGGAAATTAAAATAAATGGTTACGGAAAGATTAAGGTGTTTCCTGCAACAAAGATAAAAAAACTTGCCGAGGCTGATGCAATATCAATTCAAGCCGGGAAAATTTCAGCCCACAGAGGAGAAGGGGAAAGGAAGATGGTTTTGATGCTTCCTTATGGCGAGATTATCGACACTATAGCAGGAAGCTCATACGATGTCGAATTAAATTCCGTAGGTGAAGCCACAGTAAGTGTAATTAAAGGATTTGTTTGGGTAAAAGAAAAAAATCAAGAATACGTAGTATCTGCAAAATATATCTGCAATGGAGTAAGAGATAGGAGTATGGGTATTCCTTATTATCTAACAGCAGACAAGACCATGCGGGTAAGTTTAAGTTACTTCGATATCAACAATGAAAAAGCTACTTTGTTTGGAGGGATATTGAAGAATTCCACTGAAAAGGATGCCGTTAGTTTATGGAATTTATTCAGCATGGTATCAAGAGATGATCGCTTTAAGCTCTATGATAAGTTGGCTTCTTTCGTCCCCCCACCCGATGATGTCGATAAGTCAGGCATCATACAACTGAATAGAAATATGCTTTTATCCTGGCTGAAAAAAATAATATTAGTTATTTCATAGTTTACAATTTATTTTTTCTTAGGCCTGAAATAATCTGTGCTCTCTCCGAAAAATACTTCTGCAGCTTCCATTATTGTTTCTGTAAGAGTAGGATGCGGATGAATTGTCAGCTTTAGATCGGTTAAGTTTGCACCCATTTCCATTGCTAAAACTCCTTCGGCAATCAACTCGCCTGCACCGTAACCGCAAATGCCAATTCCTAAAATTCTCTGCGTATCCGGTTCGACCAAAATTTTAGTAACACCGTCGTTTCGACCGAGAGTTGTAGCCCTGCCTGAAGCTGCCCATGGAAATTTTGCTGCTTCATATTTTATGTTTTTTTCTCTTGCCTGATTTTCTGTAAGTCCTGCCCAGGCAATTTCCGGATCAGTAAACACCACGGCAGGAATCGCTCTCGGATCAAAAACGGATTTCTGTCCGTTGATAACTTCTACCGCAACTCTTCCTTCATGCGAAGCCTTATGTGCAAGCATTGGTTCGCCGACTATGTCGCCGATTGCAAATATATGAGGGTCGCCTGTTCTCATCTGCTCATCTACTGTAATCCAGCCGCGTTCGTTAACTTTAACTTTTGTATTTTCAAGTCCCAGCCCTTCGGTTACAGGCTTCCTCCCGATTGACATTAAAATATATTCATATTCTTCTTCAATTGTCTTTCCATCTTTGTTTTGAATCTTCACGCTAATTCCATCTTTAACTTCCTTCATTTCAACTACTTTGCTTTCAAGCATCACCTTTTCAAATTTTTTATCAATCCGGCGAGAAAGATGAACTACCAGATCTCTATCGGCTCCGGGCAATAAACCAGGCATCATTTCAACAACTGAAACTTTACTTCCCAGGGATTGATAAACCGTACCTAATTCCAATCCGATATATCCACCGCCGATTATCAAAAGAGTTTTTGGAATAGCCGGAAGATCAAGTGCGGTTTTTGAGTTAAGCATCCTTGAGCTCTTTATATTAAGTGTAGGAATAGTTGCTATAACCGATCCGGTTGCAATAATGCAGTTTTCAAATTTATGTTCTTCAGTATCGCCCTCATGTTTTTCAATCTTCAAAGTAGTAGAATTTAAGAAACTAGCTGTGCCGCGGATATAATTTACTTTTCTTTGTTTGGCAAGCTGACCTAATCCGCCGGTAAGTTTTTCAACTACACCGTTCTTCCAATTCCTTAAAGCATCAAGATCAATTTTAGGTTTGCCGAATTCAATTCCAAAACTTTTTGCTTCTTCTGTTTCATTAATTAATTTCGCTGCATGAAGCAAAGCCTTTGAAGGGATACAACCTCTATATAAGCATACACCGCCGGGATTTTTTTCTTTATCGATTAAAGTAACTTCCATTCCAAGATCAGCCGCAAGAAAGGCTGCGGCATAACCTCCGGGCCCGCCGCCGATTACAGTTAGTTTTATTTTATCGGACATTCTGAGTTTTCCTGTTTTGCCGGGAGAGAATTGTTGAATTGTTATAATGTTTTATTGTTAACTACTCTCCCGGCAATACAGCAATTAAACAATAAAGCAATTGAACTTTTTCAAAGCAGAATTTTAAAAGGCTGTTCCAAAGAATCGCAAACCCAACGCAAAAATCTTGCTGCATCAGCGCCGTCAATTATTCTATGATCGTAAGAAAGAGAAAGAGGAAGCATCAGCCTTGGTTTGAAGTTTCCGTCAATAAAAACAGGTTCAATTTTACTTCTTGAAACTCCAAGAATTGCAACTTCGGGTGAATTAACAATTGGAGAAAAATAAGTTCCCCCGATTCCGCCTAAATTTGTAATAGTAATACATCCTCCCTGCATTTCCTCAAGCGAGATTTTTCTGTTTCGTGCTTTCTCCGCGAGTTCGCCTAACTCAACTGAAAGTTCAGTTAAATTCTTGCGGTCGGTATTTTTTATTACAGGGACAATTAAACCATGATCAGTATCTACCGCAATTCCCACATTAAAATATTTCTTATAAATAATTTGATTTCTCTCCATATCAACACTGCTGTTGAACTGCGGAAATTTTTTAATTACAGTAGTTAAAATTTTTATTAGAATTGCTGTAACCGTTAATTTTCCGCCTTCTTTTTCAACGTTATGATTTAAATCTTTCCTAATTTGTTCAAGCTCGGTAATATCGGCTTTATCATATTGAGTAACATGCGGAGTATAGGCCCATGCATAGCTTAAGTGCTGTGCTGTCTTTGCACGTACGTTGCTCATCTCTTTTCTTTCAATCTCACCCCATTTCGAAAAATCAGGCAAAGCTTCGGATTTAATTCCAGCACCAAATCCCGATTCTCTCTCAATATTTAATTTTTTGACGTAAGCCTTAACATCATCCATCGAAATTCGTCCGCCGGGGCGCGAGCCCGGTACCTTATTTATATCAACCCCAAGTTCTCTTGCAATTCTCCGAACGGACGGAGCGGCAGGAGCAGCTCCCCGGTTTATAGGCGGCTGCACATCAGGTTTTTCAGAATATTCGGTAATTTCCTTTTCACCATGTAATTCCTTTTCCGGTTTTTGTTCTGCTTTCCCTTTTTCCTTAATTGCGTCTTTTACTTCAGCTCCTTCTTTTTCTTCAGCCTGTGCTTCAACCTTTGGAGTCTCTTCTTCCTTTTCCCGATTTACCTTTATTAATACCTGACCGACTTTAGCTTTATCACCGATTTTAATTAACACATCCGTAACAGTTCCGCTTATGTTGGATGGAACTTCTACAGTTGCTTTATCCGTTTCGATTTCAATTATTCCCTGTTCTTCTTCGATTTTATCACCTTTATTAACTAATACATTTATAACATCGGCAGAATCAATGTTTTCTCCAAGTTCGGGAAGCCTTACATCTACAATTTCTTGTGATGGCAGCTGTTTTTGTCCGTCTTTCACTATTGGGGTTTCAGGCTTATTATCATCGGGAACAGGTTCTTGTTTTGGTGTTTTTTCTGCAGTGATAATTTCATTTTTTGTTTTCTCTTCGGGTTTGCCGATTTTTTGAACTCCGTCATCAACAATAATAATTATTTGGCCAACTTTAACTTTGTCGCCCTCTTTAACTAAAATGTCTTTAACATTTCCTTCAACCGATGATGGAACTTCAATTGTAGCTTTATCGGTTTCAATTTCAATAATGCCTTGCTCTTTTTTTACAGGATCGCCGGGTTTAACAAGTACACTTATAACGTCTGCCGATTCAATATTTTCACCTAATTCCGGCAGTTTAAATTCTTTGGTCATAATTTTTCCGGGTTTTAATTCAATTCCTCAATAGTTATGAAATAATAGGGTTGGGTTTGTTGATATCTATTTCCAACTGTTTCACAGCTTTATCTAAAACCTCTTTTTTGATTTTGCCTTCCTGGTATAATCCTGACAATGCACCAAGTACAACATGCTTTGCATCTACCTCAAAGAAATTCCTTAAATCTTTCCTTGCTTCACTTCTGCCGAAACCGTCTGTGCCGAGAGAAATTAATCTTCCGGGTATCCATTTAGCAATTGAGTCCGGTAAAGCCTTAACATAATCGGAAGCAGCAACAAAAACACCTTCTTCATCTTTAAGAATTTTTGTAATATAAGGTTCTTTTTGTTTGGAGTTATAGTGCATCAAATTTAATCTTTCAGTATCCAAAGCATCTCTTCGCAATTCTTTATAGCTTGTTACACTCCAAACGTCAGCCGCAATTTTAAAATCATCCTCTAAAATTTCCTGCGCCTTGATTACTTCGTTCAAGATAGTTCCGCTTCCCATTAAGTTAACTTTTAACTTCGCATTTTTTTTACCGGAAGGTTTGAATTTGTACATTCCTTTGATGATTCCTTCTTTAGCACCATCCGGCATTTCGGGCATTGCATAATTCTCATTCATTACGGTAAAGTAGTAAAAGATGTGTTCCTGCTCTTCATACATTCTTCGGATGCCGTCCCTTATAATCACGGCAATCTCAAAAGCATAAGCAGGGTCATAAGTGACAAGATTTGGAATGGTGTAAGCAAGCAAATGACTGTTACCGTCCTGATGCTGTAATCCTTCGCCTGCAAGAGTAGTTCGCCCGGATGTTCCGCCTACGAGGAATCCTTTTGCCTGCATATCTCCTGCTGCCCATACAAGATCACCTATTCTTTGAAGTCCAAACATGGAGTAATAAATAAAGAACGGGATCATATTAATTTGATGCGTTGCATATGCCGTACCCGCAGCAATGAAGGAAGACATAGATCCTGCTTCGGTAATTCCTTCTTCTAAAATTTGTCCGTTGGTTGCTTCTTTATAGTAGAGAAGACTTTCTTTATCTACCGGTTCATACAGCTGGCCGGCATGAGAATAAATTCCAACCTGCCTGAATAGCGCTTCCATACCAAAAGTTCTTGCTTCATCAGGTACAATGGGAACAATTAATTTTCCTAATTCTTTATCCTTCAAAAGTTTGGCAAGAATTCTTACAAACACCATAGTTGACGATACTTCCCTTCCTTCAG
The DNA here is from genome assembly GCA_964556005.1 of uncultured Ignavibacteriaceae bacterium. Taxonomy (GTDB): domain Bacteria; phylum Bacteroidota; class Ignavibacteria; order Ignavibacteriales; family Ignavibacteriaceae; genus CAZKUR01. The sequence continues at coordinate 15,574 of CAZKUR010000044.1, forward strand.
TCCCTTTGTAAAATTCTTCAAAGATATCTTCCGGTGGAGTTTTAATGGGCCGAACATCAGTTTTTCTCGAAGGTATATAACCGCCTAATTCTTCCCTGCGTGCTTTTAAATATTGAAGTTCGGGGCTGTTTTCAGTCGGCTTATAAAAAGGTGCCTGGCCTATCTCATCGTCGGAAATAGGAATGCCGAACCTGCTTCTGAATTCTTTCATTTCCTCTTCGTTCAGTTTTTTCTGCTGGTGGGTAATATTTTTCCCTTCACCACTTTCTCCCAGACCGTATCCTTTTATTGTTTTAGCAAGAATAACCGTAGGCGAGCCTTTATGATCGAAAGCAGATTTGAAAGCAGCATAAACCTTTTCGGGATCGTGTCCTCCCCGCTTCATTTTTTGAAGTTGTTCATCGGTATAATGTTCAACCATTTTTATTAGGTCCGGATCTGCGCCGAAAAAGTTTTGACGGATGTAATTGCCTGTTTCGACGGAATATTTTTGATACTGGCCGTCGACAACTTCACCCATTCTTTTTACAAGTTTGCCTTCGCTGTCTTTATCAAGAAGCGGATCCCAATCGCTTCCCCAAATAACTTTTATTACATTCCATCCTGCACCTCTGAAAATAGCTTCAAGTTCCTGAATTATTTTACCGTTGCCGCGGACTGGGCCGTCGAGTCTTTGCAGGTTACAATTGATAACAAATATTAGATTGTCCAATTTTTCTCTTGCCGCTAAAGTAATTGCTCCCATTGCTTCAGGTTCATCGGTTTCACCGTCGCCTAAAAACGCCCAAACTTTCCCGGTATTTTTTAACAAACCACGATCAACCAAATAGTGATTAAACCTAGCTTGATAAATTGCCATTAATGGACCAAGTCCCATAGATACGGTTGGGAATTCCCAGAAATTCGGCATCAGCCATGGATGAGGATATGATGATAAACCTCCTTTAGGATTTAATTCCCTTCTGAAATTTTTCATTTGTTCAATCGATATTCTTCCTTCCAAAAAGGCACGCGCATAAATTCCTGGTGAAGCATGTCCTTGAAAATAAATTTGATCTCCGGGATAGTTTTCAGTTTTTGCTTTAAAGAAATGATTAAACCCGATTTCATATAAAGTTGCTGCAGATGCATAAGTGGAAATATGCCCCCCGATTCCGCTTTCAAGCTTGTTGGCTTTCACGACCATTGCCATTGCATTCCATCGAATCATACTTTTTATTCGTCTTTCGATTTCCCTGTTTCCGGGGAACGGCGGCTGCTTTTCTCTCGGTATTGTATTTATGTAAGGTGTATTTGCGCTGAAAGGAATATGAACTCCGGCCTTATGCGCTCTAATCTGTAATTGCTGAAGCAGTTCTTTTACTCTTTCCGGCCCGCCGTGTTCAAAAACGTAATCCAGTGAATACAGCCACTCACGGGTTTCCAATTCATTTATTTCAGCGCCGTTCATTTTTTCATTTGCCATGTAAACTTTCCTTTAAAATTTCTGCAGAGAATGTTGAAATTTCATCTATAGTGATAATATCTTTATTAAATTCTCGATAAAATGATAATTTTTTATCGTAGAAGGAATTCCGATTTTTCCAGAAAAATATAAAATCAACTTAAACGTTTTGTTGAAAATTTACAAGAATTTTGGGTTTTGGGGGTGAGGTGTGGTACAGAAAAAGCAGTGGATTGTTTCTGATTATTCAATATTTATTATTGATTTCAATTATTTGTTACTTGACAATTATGAAATAATTAATGTAACTTACCCATCATCTTTATCCAATTATCAGTTTTTAACATTTAAATAACCAAAACTGTTTTTACAGGTATTCTGTACCTTTGCTCAATTAATCTGAATATTCTTTTCCAATTTAGAATTCACAATTAAATTAATAATCAGGAGGCGTTATGTACTTAGTTCGTGATATATTTAAAACTAAGCCAGGTATGGCTAAAGAATTAGTCGGTAAGTTTAAACAAGCTGCTCCTTATATGAAAGATGCTGGTTATAAAAACACAAGAATACTGACAGATGTTGTCTCGAATTACTGGACTGTTGTTCTCGAAATGGAGGTAGAAAGTCTTGATGCGTTTGAAAAAAGCCAAGGCTTCACTTCACGACCGGAGGTAAAAGATATTATGAAAGGATACATGAATCTCGTTGAAGGAGGACATCGCGAGATATTTAAGGTAAATTGAAAGAGTAAGACAAAGAGTAAAAGTAAAAACAACAAGTTTGTTCTTAGCGCATTTTATTTCAAATATTTTTCAAACCATGTTTTTCTTATTTGATCTGTCTCTTTTCTATGCGCCTTTAAATAGTGATCTCCGTTTTCGAAGATTATCAGCCTGTAAGTGAAATTCAATTCTTGAAATTTTTTTGCAAGCTCAATAGATTGAGTTGTAGGTACGGTTTTATCTGCCGAACCATGCATAATTAAATACGGAATATTCGGAAGTTTACCGGCGAAATTAAGGGCCGATCTTTTTTCGATTTCCCGAACTAATCTTTCTTTGCCGAGAATGCTTTCGTAATATTTTTTCTGTTTCTCGTTTAAGTTTGCAATTTCTTTTAAATTGGAAACAGCGCCGCTTAAAACAGCACATTTGAATTTTGGATTTTTAAGAAGAGTTAAGAACGACATCATACCGCCGCGGCTCCAGCCTTCCATTCCCCATTTATTTGTATCGGCAAAAGGAATTTCATCTGCAATTTTCATTAAATTAATTATGTCATTCACGTCTTTGCCGCCTAATTCATCTTCGCCTTCGCCGCCTGCATTTCCCCTGTACTGAGATGCCAAAACGACATAACCCCAGCTTGCTATTTGTCCGTAAATTCCTCTTGCATTAAACCTGTCGATTGCACCATGATTTCCGTAGCCGCCCCTGTTCCACATTATGCAGGGCAGCTTTTTGTTTTCTTCAATATTTTTTGGATAAGCGATATATCCTTTTACTTTTAAATCATAAGACAAATATGTTATCAGTTCAACCACTGTATTGTCGAAAACTTCTTTTCCCCATCCGCTTATTAACATTTTTGTTTGAACTTGATTTAATTTTATTTCTTCACGTGAGATTATTTGAGATTTCATAGTATCGATTATTTTTTGTTATACAATAATGATAAAAAAGATAATAAAAGTTTACCGATTGTGAGAACAAACAAAATCAATACTTAAAAAAACTCACTTAAGAATTATCAATAATTCAAAACAACTTTGTATATTTTTATTCTAAATAAAAAATTTATTCTCAAACTCAATTTATTGTATTTAAAATGGCGAAACAGAAAACAACCAAACAAGCACCTCAAAAAGAAACAAAAAAAAATTTATTGAACGATAAAAGAATTATTGGAATTTTAGCTGTAATTTTAATTGTAGTTTTATATTTTATTATTTCTCCCTTTAACAGAAAACCGGCTGCAAACAAAGAATACATGTTTAAGAAACAAGGTGAGTTAACTTTTTACTCAAACGACGGCAAACCGATAACAAAAATCGATATCCAGATTGCAGCAACGGAATTCGACAGGGAACTTGGATTAATGTTTCGCAAATCGATGAATGAAAATCAAGGGATGCTGTTTATTTTCCCGGTTTCACAGATTCAAGATTTTTGGATGAGGAACACAGAAATTCCCCTCGATATGATTTTTGTCGATTCATTAAAACAGATAGTGACTATTCATAAAAACACAAAAACTATGTCGGATCAAACTTATTCATCTACCAAACCTGCACTTTATGTAATAGAAGTTAACGGAGGATTTACCGATAAGTATCATATACAGAATGGCGATAAAGTAAATTGGGTCGATTATAAAATGAATTAACCGTATAATTCGTCCTCAACAAGTTCACAGACAATATGCGCAACAGTTATGTGTCCCTCCTGTATTCTCTGAGTATTAAATGATGGAATTAAAACAACAAGATCGACCATTGGTTTTAGTTTGCCACCATTGCCACCTAAAAATCCAATGACTTTTACTTTTTTCTCTTTTGCCTTTTCTACGGCTTTGATAATATTTGGTGAGTTCCCGCTTGTGGAAATTGCCAGCAAGACATCTCCTTCATTGCCTAATCCTTCTATGCTTCTCGCGAAAACATTTTCAAAACCAATATCATTTCCGCCTGCGGTTAAATTAGAGGTATCTGTTGTGAGCGCAATTGCCGGGATTGCCGGGCGTTGTATTTTGTGACTTAACCTAACAACAAGTTCCGTAGCAATATGCTGGCAGTCTGCAGCGCTGCCGCCGTTTCCGCAGAGCAATAATTTTTTTCCGTTTTTAAAAGTCTCTGTCAATAAATTTACGGCTTTCAGAATTTCACCGGAACATTCTTTTTGAATTTTTA
>CAZKUR010000044.1:20028-32717 GCA_964556005.1 uncultured Ignavibacteriaceae bacterium
ACTTCGACCGAAATATTTACATGAACCGCGTTTGCAAAATCTTTTATCAATCCCCAGTTCTGTTCGTCCTCAAAGAAGTTTCCGGTTACAATTATATTTGCTCCGTTTAAAACTTTTTCTCTTGCAGTCTGTGAACTTTTAATTCCACCGCCGACAATAATTGGAACCGTACAATAATCGGAAACTGCTTTAACCATTTCGTTCGGTATGGGTTCTTTTGCACCTGAACCGGCTTCAAGATATAAAAATTTGAATCCTAAATATTCTCCGGCTAAAGCAGTAGCTGCCGCAATTTCAGGTTTTGTTCGGGGGATCGGTAAACTTCCGCTCATGTACTGGGCTGTTGTTGTAACTTCCGATTCAATCAGCATGTAGCCGGTCGAAATTGGTTCGATACCAGTTTTCTTAATGACCGATGAAGCCATAACATGCTTGCCGATTAAATGTTCGGGGTTTCTTCCGCTTATTACTGAAAGAAATAAAATGGCATCAGCCTTTGGAGATATCTGGTTTATGTCGCCGGGGAAAATTATTACAGGCAGTTTTGTTGCCGCCTTTACAACTTCAAGCGAGGATTCAAAATCGCCATTAAGCATCAAACTTCCGCCGAATAAAAATCCATCTACTCCCGACTGTTCGCAGAACTTGACAAAAACTCCGAGCTTATCCTTTGAAATATTTTCAGGATCCAGCAATATTAAATATGCCGCGCCTTTTACAGAGATAGTATTTAAAAGCTGTTCGTATATTTTCATACTTAATTGATGAAATGGTATGTGAATATAGGAATTTTGAAATAGATAAAAAAGATCGAATCGGGAAAAGAGGAAAAATTTATTTCCTGTCAAAAATTTTATTTTTAAGGTTGAAAGTTATTTTTCATTCTTTCATGCTTAAAGAAATTCTTCCTCTGTTTGCATCTACTTCAAGAATTGTTACGTCGATTACATCTCCAACATTCAAGATTTCAAGGGGGTTTTTCACAAAGCTATTTGCCATCTGGGAGATGTGAATTAGACCATCCTGCTTAACCCCGATATCGACGAACGCACCGAAGTCAACAATATTTCGTACCGTTCCTTTTAATTTCATACCTTTTTGGAGATCTTCCATTTTCAACACATCGCTTCGAAGTATCGGTTTCGGAAGTTTCTCCCTCGGATCTCTTCCGGGCTTTTTTATATTTTCAATTATATCGATGAGAGTCGGTTCACCTATCCCGATTTCTTCGGCCAATTTTTTTGTCCCTTTTTTATCTGCAATAAGTGAAATCATCGAACCTGATTCTTTAATATTTGCGATCGGAATATTTAATAATTTTAATAACTTTTCAGTGGCTTGATAAGATTCGGGATGAATAAAAGTATTATCAAACGGATTTTGGGAATCCGGGATCTTTAAAAATCCGGCACATTGTTCAAAAGCTTTTTCACCGATTCCCGAAACCGATTTCAATTCCTCACGGCTTTTAAATTTCCCGTTCATTTCACGATATTGAACGATGTTTCCTGCAATTCTTTTATTCAATCCTGATACATAAGTTAAAAGAGAAGCCGATGCAGTATTGATGTCGACACCGACAAAATTCACACAGCTTTCAACAACAAAATCGAGCTGTCCTGATAAAGATTTTTGGTCAACATCATGCTGGTACAATCCTACGCCAATAGATTTAGGATCAATTTTTACGAGTTCGGCTAACGGGTCGAGAAGCCTTCTGGCAATAGAAATATTTCCTCTCTGGCTCGCTTCGAGATCCGGAAATTCTTTTCTTGCTGTTTCCGAAGCCGAATAGACAGAAGCACCTGCTTCATTAACAATAACGTACCGGCATTTTAAATTATTTTCTTTGATCAATTTTGCAATAAAGAATTCTGTTTCTCTTGACGCCGTTCCATTCCCGATTGCAATAATTTGAACATTATATTTCTTTATCAAATTCAAAATAATTTTGGAAGCCTCTTCGATTTTATTTTGAGGAGGATGAGGATAAACAGTAGCTCCTTCAAGATATTTTCCTGTTTCATCGATTACAGCAGCCTTTGAGCCTGAAACAAATCCGGGATCGATTCCTAATATTATTTTATCGAGAAGAGGAGGTTGAAGCAGCAATTGTCTTAAGTTAGCCGCAAAGATTTCAATTGCATGAGTGTCGGCGATTTCGGTTAAATAATTTCTTATTTCTCTTTCGGCTGAAGGGAAAATTAACCTGCCGAAAGAATCTTCAACTACTTCATTCATTATTTTATCAAACACAGATTCTTTATATTCGAAAAAAGTAGATTTGATTAATTTGAATATACTCATTTGTTCAAAATTCAAATTTATTTTCAGGAAATTTTCTCTTTCACCTCTGTTCAAAGCAAGAATTTGATACGGCTTTATTTTCTTTATGTCGATTTGAAAATCATAATAAATTTGATAAATATCTTTCTGCTGCTTTTCCCTTTGTTTGATGTCTAATTTTTTACCGGATTTTTCCTTTGCTTTTTCCGATTTAATAATAACATCGTCAAGTAAAGTTTCGCGGACTTTCTTTCGAACTTCCGCATTTTCATTTATCATTTCGGAAATAATATCCTTTGCGCCGCTTAAAGCTTCTTCGGCAGAATTCACTCCAAGTTCGGCATTTATAAATTCATTCAGTTTTTCATTGAAATTTCCGGTAAATTTTGGATTTTCAATAATAAAAATTGCAAGCGGTTCAAGCCCCTTTGTTTTTGCAATTGTTCCGCGTGTTTTTCTTTTAGGTTTGTAAGGCAGATAAAGATCTTCAAGCTCATTTAATTTCGTGCAATCAATAATCTTGTTTTTTAATTCATCAGTCAGTTTCCCCTGTTCATCGATGTTTTTTATTATTGTCTGTTTCCGCTCTTCAAGCAGTGTAAAATATTTTAGCCTTTCGCTAACATCTCTCAATTGCTCTTCATCCAATCCGCCGGTTGCTTCTTTCCGGTAACGTGAGATGAAAGGAATGGTTGCGCCGTCTTCCAGCAATTTAATTGCAGAATCAACTTGAGAAGGTTTTAATTGTAATTCGCTCGATATAAATTTTGGTATATTCATTAACTATAAAAATTATTTCTTATGATTGGAAAATTAAAATAAACATTTCAAAAAAATGAAGTTATTTCCTCAAATTTTTTCTTTTTAATATTTGGAACCATTGCGTCTGCAGAAGGATATCCTACAACCAGCAACAAAAACGGTTTCTCATTCTCCGGCCTATTTAAAATTTTATTTAAAAATTTCATCGGACTTGGTGTATGCGTTAATGAGACCAGCCCTGCATGATGAATCGCAGTGATTAGCATTCCACATGCAATTCCGGTAGATTCAATTGAATAATATTGTTTGATTTTCTTACCATCGGAACTTAAATCATAACTCTTTGAGAAGATAACTATTAAGTAGGGAGCTGTTTCAAGGAAGGGTTTATTTTCATTTGTACCTAACGGCTTCAGGGCATCGAGCCATTCTTTGGGTGCACGTTTCGAATAAAATTCTTTTTCTTCTTTCTCCGCTGCAATTTTAATTTCCTTTTTGATTTTCGGATCGGCAACAACGATGAAATGCCATGGCTGCATGTTCGCTCCGCTTGGCGCTGTTGCAGCGGTTTTAATACAATTTTCAATAATGTTTTGAGGCACCGGATGGGCTGAAAAATCTCTAACGGTTCTTCTCCGACTGAGCTCTTCCAAAAATTCTATTGAACGTTTTTCCATTTTCGTCAAATCGAATTCCCGGTATCCAGTTAAAGTGATGAAGTTTTGTTTTTTCATTTTCCCTGCAAAGTGCAACTAAGTTTGGTTTAGAAAAAAAAGTTTCAAATATAATATTACTTACAATTCCCAAAAAAATGAAAGGGCAATGGAGAAAAAATCTACATGCAAAAGGTACCAATAAAATTTTCAAATAAATTTTTTTTAAACAGTTCTTAATAATCAAAGTTTAAAATCATTCCAAGAAAAAAATTACGGCTTGGGTAAAAAATTTTTCTCAATTTGTTAAAAATGCATTCTAAAAATCATTCGATTTTCATCTGTTTTAGATTTAATGTGTTGATTTTCGATTATTTTTCAAAGTTTTTAAACTATAAAAATTTTCTGATTATTTTTTTATTTAAGTATTGACATAAACAAAAAAAAATTTTAAGTTCATGTTTAGAATTGGTTGGTTTAAACAACAAACTAAATATTTGAATATCGAAATAAAATTTACCATTACATAAATGCAGAAAACAATCAGTGGAAACGCTAAGATAGTCCGTAATATTAATAGGGCTATGATACTGAATCTCATTCGCAAGAACCAACCTATTTCTCGAACCAAAATTGCTAAGATGACCGGTTTAAATAAAAGTACGGTATCAAGTATTGTAACAGATTTGTTGCAAGAAGAACTTGTCTTTGAGCAGATAAATGCCGATAGAAATGTTGGAAGAAATCCGATTGATCTTTCATTAAAGCTAGGTAAGTCATTGATTGGTGCAATAAATATTGATTCTGCCGTTACCTGCTTAGCGGTTGTAGATATTGACGGCAGCATTTTAACAGAATCAAAATTCGATACTAAGCCTGAGATTCCTGAAAAATTTATTTCTCAATGCGTTGAGGAATTAAACATTCTTTGTAGACGCTTGAACGTCGGTAAGCTGGAAGGACTCGGGATAAGTGTTGCCGGAATTGTAGATTCAAAAGATCTTATGGTTGATTTTGCTCCGAACTTAGGGTGGGAAGATTTTAATATCGGTGAGGAATTTTTAAAACATCTTCCCGACCTCCAAATAATAGCTGTGGGTAATGATGCTAAGTCTTCGGCTTTGGCTGAATTGTGGTTCGGCGGGCAGGGGGTTACACTGTCGAATTTTGTTTTCCTATCTATTGGCGACGGAATTGGTTCCGGGGTTGTAGTAGAAGGAAAACTGCTTGAAGGTGAATTCCAGGCCGCAGGGGAAGTAGGTCATATGATTTTAATAGAAGGCGGGGAACAATGCGTGTGCGGAAATTACGGATGCTGGGAAAGATATGCCTCCGATACCGCAACCGTTAAAAGATACCTTAAAGAAAAATACGGCAGTACAGATCAGCATAATAACCTTATAATTGACGATATATTAGAGATGGCGAATAACGGTAATGAACTCGCTCGAAAAGTCCTCAATGAAACAGGCGATTATTTAGGTTTAGGTATAGCAAACATCGTTAAGGCATTTGATCCGCATGCAATTATAATCGGCGGAAGAATTACTCGAGCATGGGATATTATTTATCCCCAAATTCTTAAAGAGGTTGAAAAGCGGGCTTTTTACGGAAGACATAAAAATATCATAATATTGCCGACATCATTAAAAGTTCGTCCCCGTTTGCTTGGTGCTGCTACTCTGGCTATTAAAGAAATTTTTGATGATTATAAGATAATGATATAAAGTGGTGCGATCATTCTTTATAAAACTTGTTTTTTAATTTGTTGTTGCAACAAACTAATTATCATTTGCAAAGTATATCGGCAGTAACGGAATTTGTCAAGGACTACGAGCTGATTGGAATGATTGTTTAAATTTAGGCGGCGGCGAAAGTGCAATGGTCTCTTTCATGCATCATTGGGCGCTTCAAATATTTATCGAATCCGCAAAGAAACTTGGAAGAAATGAAGATGTAGAAAAATACAATGAGATTGCTGATAAGGTTAAGCAAGCATGCGAAGGCCAAATGTGGGATGGCAAATGGTATGTTCGCGGTTTTACAAAAAAAGGAATTAAAATCGGAACGCATGAAAGCGAAGAGGGAAAAATATTTTTGAATGCTCAAAGCTGGGCTGTTTATTCTGATGTTGCTTCTGGAGAAAGAGCAAAAAAATGTATGGATGCCGTTGATAAATATCTATATTCGAAATACGGACTTCACCTTCTTTGGCCTTCTTACTCAAAACCCGACGATGATATCGGATATGTTACAAGAGTATATAAAGGAATAAAAGAGAACGGTGCAATTTTCAGTCATCCCAATCCCTGGGCTGTTATTGCAGAATGCAAAATAGGAAACGGTAACCGCGCTATGAAATATTACGATTCAATTCTTCCTTACAACCAAAACGACATTATTGAAATTCGCCAGGCTGAGCCTTATTCATATTGTCAATTTATAATGGGAAAAGATCATACTGCTTACGGAAGAGCGAGACATCCCTGGCTGACCGGAACAGCAGGCTGGTTTTATACAGCAGCGACAAAATATATTCTCGGCATCAGACCTACTTATGAAGGCTTGGTTATCGACCCTTGCATATCTTCGGATTGGAATGAGTTTGAAGTTATAAGGAAATGGCGGGGCGCCGATTATAGAATAAAAGTAAAAAATCCTGATGGTGTTCAAAAAGGTGTTAAGTCAATAAAATTAAACGGAAATAATATTGATGGTCCTATTCCAATTCAGCAAGAAGGTTCGGTTAATAAAATTGAAGTAATAATGGGATAAATATTATTTGAAATAATTTGTAAAATAATTTAAGAAAGCAATATGAAACAAATTTTATTTCTCGCGTTACTTTTTTTACCGGCAATAATAAATGCTCAGAAAAAAGAAATTGTCGCTTACTTCCCGGAATGGCGCGCAGCGGGAGAACATCCCTATTACGTTAAGGATATAGAAAAAAGCGGTTCGGCAAATAAAATTACAGAATTAAATTATGCTTTTATAGTTCCTGAACCCGATTCATCGGGAAATATCATCCCCGGATTCATTAGTCCTTTTATGGCTTACCGTCAAGTTTATTCATCTGAAATGAGCATTGACGGAGTTTCCGATGATTCTACTCAACCGTTGCGAGGACAGTTCAACCAATTAAAGAAATTAAAGCAAAGGCATCCGGATTTAAAAATTGTATTATCAATTGGAGGATGGGAAGGCTCAAAATATTTCTCCGATGCTGCATTGAATCAGCATTCAAGAGAAGTTTTCGTAAATTCATGTATTGATAGATTCATTCTGGGAAACATGCCGAAAGACAGTAGTGCCGGCGGTAAAGGTGTTGCTGCAGGTATTTTCGATGGATTTGATATCGATTGGGAATATCCTGTAAACGGCGGAGCGGACAGCGTTCATCATAATCCGGAAGATAACAGCAATCTATCAAAACTTTTTGCATTATTCAGGGCAAAGCTTGATTCGATAAATCCTGATTACATTCTTACTGCGGCTGTACCCGCAACTCAAAAGTACGGCAGATATTACAATATCTATCACGACCAGCAGTATTTGAATTGGTACAACTTAATGACTTACGACTACCGGGGCGGCTGGGATAATGTAACAGGCCACAATACCAACTTACTCTCTTCAACCGTCGATACAACATTCGATAGAGAAAGAAATTCATTCGATAAAACCGTGCATCTATATAATTGTATTTACGGTGTCAGCAGATCGAAAATAGTACCCGGCGCTGCTTTTTACGGAAAGGGTTGGGGAAACGTAGATTCAATTAATTATGGTCTAGGAATGAAAGGCAGTTCAACAAAAGATGTCTCTGATGAAGGTGATAATTATTATTATGATCTAAAGGAATTGTTAAAACACGGATTTAAACTGCACTGGGATGAACATACAATGGCGCCGTACTTATATAATTCTGCAAAAAAAATTTTTTGGACATTCGATAATGCAAAGTCAATTGCATTAAAGGAACATTATGTAAAGGCTTACGATTTAAGAGGACTAATGTTTTGGGAAATAAGCGGGGATGATTCATCGGGAACACTTGTAAATGTAATTTACAGCGGAAATATGCAGAATCTCCATTTTCAACGTAATCCTAATAAAAACTCTTCACCTAATATTGACATCGTTAAACCCACGGCAGAAGATTGGATAAATGAAGGTTCCAATGTAATTATAAATACAATATCTTCCGATAGAGGCGCTACGATCCAAAAAGTCGAATTCTTTGGTGATGGTAAATCTTTAGGATATTGTACACAATCGCCATTTGATTGGGTTTGGTTCGATATTCCTGAAGGGGAACATTCGGTTAAAGCTATTGCATATGATAATAACGGAATGAAAAAAGAATCAAAGCCGGTGAAAATATTTGTTAGAAAGAGATAAATATTTTGAAACTTATAAATTATAAATCGATTTAAATATGAGCGTACCAAAATCCGAGAGATTGATTTCACTCGATGTATTTAGAGGGCTGACCATTGCAGGAATGATACTTGTAAATAGTCCCGGCACATGGTCGCATGTTTACCCCGCGCTTCTTCATTCAAAATGGAACGGATGCACTCCTACTGATATTATTTTCCCTTTCTTCATGTTTATTGTAGGTGTTGCAATAACATATTCGGTTTCAAAAAAAATAGATCAGAATCTTCAGCAATCGAAAATTATATTACAAATAGTTAGACGAAGTATAATAATATTTTTATTGGGATTGTTCTTAAACGGTTTCCCGTATTTTAATTTGGCGACTTTGCGAATTCCCGGGGTACTTCAGAGAATTGCAGTTGCTTATTTAATTTCTTCAATCATTTTTATAAAGTTCAAAAAAAAAACAATCACTGCAATTTGCTGTTTTATTCTTCTTTTTTACTGGGCTTTAATGACACTCGTCCCTGTTCCCGGTGTCGGCTATCCGAATTTGGAACCAGCTGCAAATTTAGGAGCTTGGTTTGATAGAACAGTTTTTGGAAATCATTTGTGGGCTCAATCCAAAGTTTGGGATCCCGAAGGTATTTTAAGTACAATTCCGTCCATCACGACTGTATTAATCGGAGTTCTTACCGGATATTTTTTAAAGAGTGATAAAGATAAATTAACAAAAACAGTACACATGTTTGTTTGGGGAAATGTTCTGCTTGTAATTGGAATTATCTTGGATATATGGTTCCCAATAAATAAAAATTTATGGACGAGCTCCTATGTTATTTATACTGCCGGTTTGGCTTTGGATTTCTTAGGTATGTGCTTTTGGTTTATTGATATTAAAGGTTATAAGAAATGGTCAAAACCGTTCATTGTTTTTGGGACGAATGCAATTGCAGCTTATTTCTTATCCGAATTCATCGAAATTATTATAGATGAAGTTACAATTCACACATCAGCAGCCGGTCCAATAGCCGTCAAAGATTTTCTTTTTACTCATTTATTCCTCTCATGGAATTCACCGATAAATGCTTCCCTATTGTGGGCAATTTGTTATGTGATTTTTTTATTCGGTTTAGTATCAATTCTTTACAAGAAAAAAATATTCATTAAAGTCTGATATGTTGATAAAGGTTCAAAAATGAAAATAGCTTTAACAGGGGGTAGAATAATTACCCCGTTTAGAATTATCGAAGAAGGTACAATTTTAATAGACAACGGAAAAATAGCCGGCCTTGGAAAAACTTCAGAGATAAAAATTGCACAAGGTGTAAATGTAATTGATGTCCAAGGGAAAACAGTTTGTCCCGGGTTTGCAGATTTGTTAGTGCACGGTGGAGCGGGACATGGATTTGCAGACGATAACGGACAGAGTATTGAAAAAATAAGTTCATATTTTTTGCAGCATGGGTCCACAACAATGCTGGCATCTTTATTCGCTAAACCGGAAAAACTTTTACTGAAAGATTTAAAAAGAGTTGCAGACTATATTGAACAGCATTCTGAATCTAATGTTCGCGGTATTCACATGGAAGGGCCGTATTTAAATAAAAATTTTAAAGGGGCAATGAATTCAAATTATCTTTGGAAACCAAGTGTTGAATCATGGAATAAAATTTGGGAAGCATCAAAAGGTCAAATCAAAATAATGACTATTGCTCCTGAACTTCCAAACGCAGTTGATGTTATGAGGGCAGCGGCTCAAGACGGTGTTGTGCTTTCAGTCGGACATTCAATGGCAACTTATGATGAGATGTTAAATGCTATCGACAACGGTGCGGCACATGTGACTCATATTTTTAATGCGATGCAGCAGTTTCATCACAGAACCCCAAGTGTTGTTCTTGCTTCTCTTCTTCACAACGAACTTAAAATAGAACTGATTGCGGATACGCTGCATGTGCATCCTGCCGTTATTCGACTGCTCCTAAAATTAAAAGGTTCAGGCGGAATTATACTTGTATCGGATTCTATCCGCGCCGGCGGAATGCATGAAGGAGAATATGAATTCGCAGATCAAAAAATTATTATGAAAGGCAAAAAAGCTTTTCTCGAAGATGGAACTCTCGCCGGAAGCACTTTAACTTTGAATCTGGCTGTTAAGAATATGGTAGAAGCAGCCGGAGCCCAAATTACACAAGCTATGAGAATGGCTTCTTTGAATGCACTGAAAGTAATAGATCTCGATCATAAAAAAGGAATTTTAGCGGTAGGTAAAGATGCAGATATTGTGGTTCTTAATAACAACTATGAAGTTGAGTTAACATTGTTGAATGGAAAGGTAGTGTATAATAAAAATGAATCTCAATGATTTAGTTATTCATGTAATGTATTTTATTAATTGAATAGTAGGTTAACCAAAAAATATGAAAAGTCATTGCGAACGAGTCCTCGAGTGAAGCAATCTCATTCGTTGAAAAAATTTAAATTGAGATTGTCCGCCAACATAAGGGATGGTAAACCAAAGGCGGGACCTCGTCCGCCTTTGCGAGACCTCGTCTTTGACGGGCAAAGCGGGCTTCACACAACCAACATTCAAATCAGAACTCTGTTGGGTTCGCAATGATGATAGATTACTTAGTAATTATAAAATATTTTAAACTAATTTTGATAGGAGTCAAAAAGTGAGACTTATAATTCAACCAACGTATGATATGGTATCCAGATGGGCGGCAAATTATGTTGCAAGCAGGATATTCGAATTCAAACCGACAGAAAAAAAACATTTTGTACTTGGACTTCCGACAGGTTCTTCACCAATTGGAATGTACAAGGAACTTGTCAAATTAAATAAGAAAGGAACAGTTTCTTTCAAATATGTAACAACTTTCAATATGGATGAATATGTGGGATTGCCTGAAGATCATCCTGAAAGCTATCACTCATTTATGTGGAATAACTTTTTCAGTCATATAGATATTAAAAAAAGCAATGTTAATATTTTAAATGGGAATGCAAAAGACCTCGAAAAAGAATGTGCGGATTATGAGAAGAGAATTGCAAAAGCGGGCGGCATAAATTTATTTGTCGGAGGAATCGGTCCCGATGGTCATATCGCATTTAATGAGCCGGGTTCTTCATTAGGTTCGTTAACGAGAGTAAAAACATTAACGATGGATACAATGGTTGCAAACTCGAGATTCTTCGATAATGATATAAACAAAGTTCCCAAAACCGCATTGACAGTTGGAGTAAAAACCGTCTTGGATGCGGAAGAAGTGCTGATAATAATAAGCGGGTTAAATAAAGCAAGGGCATTGTCAAAAGTGGTGGAAGAAGGTGTTAACCATATGTGGACGGTAAGTGCGCTTCAAGTTCATCCGAAAGGAATTATTGTCTGCGACGAACAGGCAACCTACGAATTAAAAGTAGGTACGGTAAAATACTTTAAGGATATTGAAGCGGTTCATCTTGATCCGGAATCTTTGTTGAAGAAGTAGTTCAGGTTAATATTAAAAATCTTTTCGGAAAGGGGAATTTTTCCGATTTAATTAAAAATTTCCCTTTTTTACGGGTAACCTTTTAATAAGAATTTTAGTCTAAGTAATAAAAACTAACCCGGAGGTTACTATGAACGGTTTTAACAATTTAATGAAATCCATTTTTAAATATTTATTCTTAGCTGTTCTTTGTTCTTTGTTTATTAATTTCACTTCTTACGGCGACGGCTTAAAAGTACTAAAAGAAAAAACATTTCAAATTGCGTCAGGGAAAAAGCTTAATTTGGATGCTTCTATGGGAGATGTTGATATTAAGAGCTGGGATAAGCAGGAGGTTTATGTAAAAATTTTAGGCAACCAGAAAGCGGAAGATAAAGTAGATTTTAGTTTTGATAATAATGATAATGAAGTGAATATAACTGCGAAAAAGAAAGGTTCGTTTTTAAACTTTCTTTGGGGAAACGGTATCAAGTTAAAATTTGAAATATCGGTTCCTGCAAATTTTAATAATTATATTAGGACATCCGGCGGTGATATTCATTTCGAAGGAATTAAAGGAGACCAGGTATTGAAAACTTCCGGCGGTGATATATGGGTCGGAATGAGCGACGGCGATATAAAAGTTTCAACATCCGGCGGCGATATAAACTTGGACGGTTCAAAAGGAACGATAGATCTCTCGACTTCAGGTGGTGATATTATGGGAAGAAATTTCAGCGGAAGTCTTTCTTGCTCAACTTCCGGCGGTGATATTAAATTGATAGGTTCAAATTCTTATGTTAACGCGGAAACTTCCGGCGGCGATATTGATCTTAGTTATACAGGCGAAAATAAAGGTATTGAGCTTTCAACATCCGGCGGAGAAATTTCTTTGATGCTGCCTGCAGACTTTAATGCATCCGCCAATCTTAAAACTTCCGGCGGTTCGATCGATTGTGATTTTAAAGGAAACAATGCAGTAAAAATTTCTTCATCGAGGTATGAAGCCGATTTTAATTCAGGCGGAGCAAAGTTAATTGCTAAAACATCCGGCGGCGATATTACTGTTAAAAAACAATAAAAGTATTTTCCTTTAAAAATAGTCTAAAGTAATAAAGAGGCTGTA
>CAZKUR010000045.1:0-32140 GCA_964556005.1 uncultured Ignavibacteriaceae bacterium
CTCCATAATGATCGGATACATATAATTTGTAATAGTTATAATTATGATCAATTCTATATATATGAATTCCATCCGGATCATAAGTGAAATGCCGGCCAAAATTAATTGAAGTTTTATTTGAATCAACGATGGCAAAATTCATTCCCCCGTCGGTTGATTTTATAAGATTACCGGCATTATCATCCGCAAAAATTATACTGTCGTTAAAAGGTGATAATGATTGTAATACAATTGAAGGATCAAATGCATTCCAATTTCTGCCGCCGTCACTACTTTTTAATGAGCTGCCCGCATAGGCATATAACAAACTATCGTTTTGATTTGAAATTTCGACATTATAGAAATTACTTTCCCCCAGCATAGAATATCCGCCTTCATTGTCGAACCGTCGGATATAATTACTCGGATCGACAGATGAAGCATAGCCGGTATAAAGGTATTTGGCCGGATTATTATTCCAGAATTCATAATCGAATACTCTAAAGGCGTGGGGATCGGTTATCGGATCATAACCTCCACCATCGAATAAGAATAAAGTATCAACGCCGGAATTTAAATCAAGATGATAAATACTGTTTTCAAACTCTTCAGAATTGCTTGTTTGATGAAAATAATGCATTCTATAAAAAAGATGTGTATTATTATTTACATCTTCCATTCCTCTCAATTCGGAAAATGTATAATATTTTTGCTGGGAAAAAATCAGAGGAACAGTTATCAAAAAAAATAGTATAGTAAAAATCTTCATTTAAGCTACCTCGAATTTATAATTAAAAGTAACCTCCGAGGTTTGCACAATTGTAAACAATGGGCAACCTCGGAGGCTTCGGTTTTTATTTTAGAAGGATCATCTTTTGTGCAAGAACCGCATCGCCGAAATCAATTACATAAATATAAATATCAGATGGAGCTATACTTCCGTTTTGAAGCGTTCCATCCCATCTTACATCATATGTACCTTTACCATGAATATTAACAAACAAAACTTTTACTAATTGTCCGATTGAATTATAAATTTTAATGGCTATCATCTTATTCAAATTTTTTCCAACTATAAATCTTATGGTTGTAGAAGGATTGAAAGGATTAGGATAGTTTCCTAATATTTTATAACCCTGAATAATATTTTCATGTTTATTTTGGTTATCTGCATTTTCTTCATTAACATAAACCAACGGATCACCGAAGCTTGTAAAAGGCGTAATAACACCATACTGAATACTGATCTGAATAATTTGATCTTTAATTTCTTCAGCTTCCTGTGAATTCGGATCAAGGCTGTAATAAAGTACGAGCAGATGTTCAATTTTACTAATTGCCCAAAGTTTAGGAATAAACCGATAACTCGTAACGGAAGAATCGACTAAATTCATACTATAATTATAGCTAACCTGCTGACCGAATGCATTCCCTGATAAAGTAACATTAACTTGTGTAGGTTCGCTGTACCTGCCCGATACAATCATCTGCTGACCTTTGTAAAGATTGGGTAACGGATCAGGATATACTTCCGATACCACGTTAGGAGTAAAACTAATTTGTGTATTTAATAAAACCGGATTGCTAATCAATAAATAAAAATGAGTTATCTCCTCTTCTAACTCATTGTTCTCAAGAAACTGTGCAAATCCCTGGTTATTTGATGAAAGTAGTGTAAGAAGCTGATGATTTACATCCATCCCGATGCCGAATGAAAATAAAAATATATTGGTTTCGGTTTCGGCTATAAGATTATCGATATGCTGAACCAATTGTTCCGTTTCGGTAATTCCCGCAGTTGCCTGCCCGTCCGTAAAAAATATAATTATATTTGCCGTACTATCTGTTGCGGTAGCAAATTGGGGTACAGCCACATCAAATGCACCAGATATATTAGTACTTCCATTTGCTTGAAATCCGGAAATATAGTTTAAAGCATCGGTTTCATTCTGTTGATTGAAAGGTACGTGTTCATTTTTAAAACTATTTACATAATCTGAGAAATCAACAATATTAAACATATCACCTTCGTTTAAATGCTGAACAATAAACGAAGCAGCATTTTTCGCTTGAATAATTTTATCTCCCATCATGCTGCCCGATCTATCTACAATTAATGTAAATACTTTGTGAATGCTTTCCGTATTTTGTGTCGGGTCCGGCTCGGCAATAAATGTAAAATATCCTCTTGCTAAACTATCGGGCACTAATGAATCAGGTTCAAAAGTGCTGAAACTAAATAAACCCAACTCTTCCGGGTTAAGCATATAGTTAACCTCATAATCAAAATTTGCCGGTGATTCGGAAATACTATATTGAATTATTGCCAAATGCCCGTCATTGGTAATTAAGGTTGGAGTGAGATTTAGAATTTTTATCGAATCAATAGTCCTTTGAGAATTTAAAGTGAAATTGAACTCCTGTGCGTTTAAGGGACTGGTTTGAATCAAACTATAATCGTTTGAATAAAAATATGTTACATTTCCTAATTCGTAATGCAGCAATTCCACATAAGTTAATTCGAAGATGACCAAAGAGTCTACCTGTAAAGTATCGGTTATATCGAAGTAAAGAGGAGTTTGCCCCAGATAGCTTTTAAGGTTTGGATGAATAGTACCACCGCCAGGCAAAGTTGTATCTTGATTTGTCGGAGAAATCGAAGCTTGATGCCACACACCGTTTATATACCAACGAAGGCCTACTGCGCTTGCTTGCTGTTTTAAAGGAAAGGCATATTTGAAGTTTTCGGGAATTGAAAATGTGTTTTTAAAAGTTTGAGTAGTCGTCGTTATAGAAATTTGACTTTCAACAGAAATATTAATCTCAGACGAAATTAATTTTAAATTTTCATTCGTTGAAGCGTTGATTATGCAAACGCCGTTTGCGAGAATATTGGTTTGAAAGCAAAAAAATAGAATAGAAAAGAAAGAAATTATTCGTTTCATGATGGGACCCCTTCGTTAATTTAGAAGTAATTAATTTATTATAATCAAAGATTGATGTTTTACGATCATGAAAAGATTTTACGGGAAAGTTTAAAAGGATTGATGGAATAAAGTCTGTAGCAGTTTTTATCATGCATTCTTCCCTAAAATTGGCGATGAGAGTTTGATTAATAAAAAAGGCCATCAGCCGCTCCTTTTAAAACTTATTTCCCCCTTCACCATCTCTTCAAAGAAACGGCTGAAAAACCCTTATCACAATGGAGCGAGAATCAGTAAATAAAGAATTTTACTTACTAAGCAACTACTGTGCTTTCAATTGTATAAGGCCAATTTAAGTGCCACAAATTTATTCGATAAAAACTTCAAGAAAAGGATGGATTTTTCTCTTTAAAGAAAAACTATGTACGAATAATTTTCGCAGAGGCGCAGATTATTCGCAGCAGCTAAAAATTTAGATTTAAAGAAAATGTTTTGATGATAGGATTTATATTAAGGTTTAATGAATTCGTGAGAGGAATTGATTGAATCGAACCGGGATTATTTTGGAATAATAATAAATCAATTTGCGAATATAACCATATTATTACATAAGAAATTAAGAATGTATTGCGAATTTTATATGAAGTATTATAATCATTGTATTTGCCGTTTATAAAACCCGGGTTTGTTTCATTTAAATATTTATTTTCCTTATTCTTAGTATCAAAAATAAAATAAACCGATGAACCTAACGCTAACAGACCTGCACCTGTAAGCAAAATACCTTTGGCGGAATTTCCCAAATATAATTGTCCCCAACCCGGCAAGAAGATAGATCTTACCAGTGCTCCTTTAAAATTTGAATTCTGCTGTTCAAGGTTTTTTATTTTTTGGAGGCTTAGCGAATCAATTTTTGTTTTAACAGGTGGTTTATTAACTCTTTTAGTTAGCAAATAATTTCTCTTAGTTTGATTGAAAAAACTGATAATCTTAGGTGAAATTTGAGTTGAATCCAAAGTAAAAGTAGAATCAATCTGAAGAATATTAACGAAAGCAATTCTCGCCGAGTCGTTATTTGATAAAGAGAAATAAGACGCTCCTTGCAGCGTGTAAATCTTTAATAACTCATCCGGTGAAATATTCTTTATGTTAGTCAATGCCTGACCGGTTAATGTAATAACATCGGCATACTTGAAACTTTCAAAATCTTCCTGAATATTTTTTAAAATATTATTTTGACAGAAGACCATAGCAGGAAATAGCCAGATAAGAAATATACGTAATGATATTAAGCGCATTTTATCTCAACAGCACCATTTTTTTTGTTTCTTTAAAATTCCCGGAAATTAACCTGTAAAAATAAACACCACTGCTGACATTTTTTCCATTATCATCTTTGCCGTCCCAAACAAAATTATGATTGCCTTTTGAAAGTTCTTCCCCTATCAAGCTTCTTATATGCCTGCCTTCAATAGAATAAATATTTAATTTTACAAAAGAATCATGTTTTAATGAAACCTGAATATTAGTACTGGGATTAAAAGGATTCGGATAATTTTGATATAATTTATAATTTATATTTTCTACTCCCACATTATTAACTGCATTAAGAGCGGTCGATATTCTTTCAATATTTCTGACCATTTTCCCTGAAGCATCATAACCGCCGAAAACATAAATTGAGTTGGAACAGTAAACCGCCGCAAAATCTTCCCTGGATTGATTGAGCGAATCACCTTCCGAAATTGAATAACCGGGACCGTTAGCAGATAATATTTCTACTGAATTTAATGCGGCATTTGATTCATTATATCCGCCAATTATGTAAATTCTGTTTGTAGTTTCATCCCTTACGGCTTCACCGTTGGCCCTCGGTTCCTTTAGAGTAATTCCGAGCATAGTGAATTGATCTTCAAGAATATTAAAGCTGTATATTTTTTTTGAAACTCCGTATTGTACACCACCGAAGATGAAAATATTACCATCCATTTCAGCAGCCATCTGCTGTTCCGGAAGATATTCTCCAGCAAAGAGAGTATCATCGGTATAAATTATTTGTTTGTTGGAAACATCATATTCAAAAATATAAGGAATTGTTCCGGGATTATTGTATGGATTGCCGCCGAAAATATAAAATACTTTATCGATAATAATACCTGCAGCATTTATCCTGTTAAAGTTGGGGTTATAATCAAAAATTTCAGGATTATTAGGTAAATCCAGCTTTTCAATTACATTTGCAGAATCGGTTGTATCGGCTACTCCGCCGAAATAGTAAATTGAACGATCAGATCTTGAAACCAATAAACCGCTTCTGTTGGCTTTCATCGTTGAAGTAAACGACCAGTTCCCTGAATATGTATTATAGGCCTGAATCCAGTTAACAACCGATTGAGTACTGTCGGAATATCCGCCGAATAAATAAATATTTACTCCGTCCGGGCTAATTGCTTCCGCACCTGCAACCGGATACGGCATCTGGCCTACAGATTGCCATTGGCTTAAAATTATTCGGGAGCTAATAATAATAAATAGTAGAATTTTGTACATAACTACACTTAATTTAAAATAATTGAATGTCCAATTACCATACCACTTTATACGTTCATATTTGGTTCATTTTCTAAAATTATAATTTATCTTCACCGTATCACTGCGAATAATTTTTATACTGAAAATTTTATCTGCAAATTCTTGATTCTTTAAAGTTAGAATATATTTACCCGGCTGAAGTATAACCGGTTTTTTCAGAGGAGTCTGCCCGTAATTTTTATTATTAATATAGATGTAAGCCCAGGGGAAAACATTGCAATTCAAAAACCCAAAGACTGTATCCAAATTTACCTTTATATGTAATACCGAATCCGGCCTAATTAATATTTTTTGTACGTACAAAGGATATTTTGAACTTTCCAATTGAATTTTATGATAACCCGCAGGCACAATTAAATTACTTCTTATTGGAGTAGTTTCAACATATTCCGAATCGATATAAATTTTTGCGAAGGGGAAACAATCAATAAATAACTTACCGAATTTTACAGGGATAATACCTGCTGTATTTTTATCAGGCAATTCTTTGTTTTCAACCTGAAGTACGGCAACATCATTTTTATTACCGACTGTTACAGAATCTTCATTTTTAAGATCCGGTATGGTTTCTGCCTTATTAATTGCCGCTTTCTCAGTTTTCTTTTTTTGATCATTATTTATGTCTTCCGGAGATTCTTTTTTCTGTACATGTGCGGAAACTTCAGATGAAGTATCCTGCATTAATTTATTTTGTTTTAGCTGCTCCTGAGTTTTCTGATTAAAAGTTTCATCATTTTTTTTAGTATTCATCAAATACACAAACGATGAAACTAAAATAATTGCTGCAATGATGATGATGCCGAACACGGCAATTCTTTTATATGAATTCTTACTTTTTTTAATTTGTACAGGCTCTGATTCAATACCCAGCATTTTGAGAGCCTCTTCAGCATTTTCAATTCTCTCTGCAGCTTTTTTCCGTAAAAGTTTTTTTATTAATGTTCCCTGCCTGGAAGGTATTTCTGCTTCATGAAAAATAATTTCATCTTCTTTAAAGTTTATAATACGGTTTATACTGTCGGCAGCATCTCTTCCTAGAAAAGGATTTTCCCCGCTGAACAACTCATATAGAACAATTCCGGTAGAAAACAAATCGGATTTTTCCGTAACAGGTTCGCCTCTTATTTGTTCGGGCGACATGTAGCTTGGTGTTCCGAGAATAGAAAACTGGCTTGTCACTAATGTATCATTCGTAGAAAATGCAAGACCGAAATCGCTTATCTTTAAGTGTAAATCATTATCGACAAGAATATTTTCAGGTTTAATATCTCTGTGGATTACTTTATTCTGGTGTGCATAACCTAATCCTTTAAGCAGTTGGGCAGTTATTTTTTCTTTATCGGAAATCGTGAATTTATTTTCATTAATAAATACTCTTAAATTTTTACTCTCAAAATATTCGAATGAAATATAAAAGTAACTTTTGTATGTGCCGAAATCTAAAACCTTAATTATATTAGGATGATCAAGCCTTGCTAAAATTTTAGCTTCCCTTTTGAACCTTTCGGATTTTTCTTTATCTACGGCGGAATCGGTATTTAAAATTTTTAAAAATATTTTTTTACTCAAGAAGATATGGTTCGCAAGATAAACGCCGTAATTTTCATCTTTCTTAAGGCAATCGATTATCTCAAACTTTTCGAACAATATTTCGCCGGAAGTATTCATTTGGAATTTTTATCGATCTCTTTTAATTTTAATTGTACCCAGCGAACGGAAACGCCCAGCGATTTTGCAGTAAGAGTTCTATTGCCGTTAAATTCATCGAGACGCTTTAATAAAACCATTTTTTCGTAATCTCTCAATGTTCCGGAAAAATTTTCATTCCCATTTTCATTCTCAAAAATTATATGTTCTTCTTTTAAAACGTTTGAATCACAAAGTATTATTGCTCTGTTTAAAACATTTATCAACTGCCTGACATTACCTGCCCAAAAATAACTTCCCAATTTTTTTATCGCTGATGGTGCAATTGAATATTTTGTTTTTCCAAACCCTTTAAGGAAATAATCAACAAGAATTGGAATATCGCCTTTTCGTTCTCTTAAAGGAGGAAGCTTAATCGGGAAAACATTAAGCCTGTAAAATAAATCTTCGCGGAATTTGCCTTCATTTACAAGTTCTTTTAAATCTTTATTTGTTGCTGCTATGAGCCTTATGTCTACTTTTCTTGCGTTTGTATCACCGACCCTGATAATTTCTTTATTCTCAATTACTCTCAACAAATTTGCCTGTACCGACGGAGAAATATCGGCAATTTCATCAAGAAATAAAGTTCCTTTATCAGCTACCTCGAGCAATCCTTTTTTATCGGCGTTAGCGCCTGTAAAGGCTCCTTTTTTATAACCGAACAATTCGCTTTCCAAAAGGCTTTCGGGAATTGAGCCGCAGAACTGAGCGACAAATGCTTTATCTTTCCTGCTGCTTAGCTTGTGTATCGCTCTTGCAATAAGATCCTTCCCGGTTCCACTTTCCCCAAGTATTAGCACCGTCGCTTCTGTAGCTGCAACTTTATGTACAATCTTCGAAAGTTCGCGCATAACTTTGCTTTCACCGATTATGTCAGGTATATTTTCGTACGACTGTAATTCATTAAGTAAAATTCTGTTTTCATCTTTCAACTTTTCAATGTCCGAAATTTTTTCAAGCGTGAGAGAAAAAAGATTTGAAAGAAAATTTAAGAACAGAAGATTGCTGTCGCTGAATTCTTTCCGGTTGGTTTGACTGTCGGCAAGGATAATTCCCCAAATTTCATCTCCATGCAATACCGGAACACCAATAATGGATTTTATTTTATTTATTTGAATACTCTCAAACTGTGAAACATTCGGATCGGTTTTAACATCGTGATATAGAATAGCTTCTTTCTTACTGACAACTTTCTGCAGAACGCCGGAAGAAAAATCGGAGATATCATGAATATTTTCTTTTTTAATGTTTCTTGCAGCTATAATTTCAAATTTTTTCCCTTTAGATTCATACTTTACAAAAACTGCCCTGTCGGCATTGATAACATCGATCATCAAATCGATAATGCTGTCGATAAGAGAATCTTCAAACTCAGCTGAATTTAAAATTTGACTTATCTTATAGAGCGCTTCAAACTGATCGGTGTTTAGATCTCTCAGCTTTTCAATATTTAATTTATTATCATCCATGTTTTAATTCATTCAACAACAAAAGTTGCCGGTTTCGATCTGTTCCTATCTAAGAAATTATCTACGGACCAAATCACCCAGAAGTATTCACCCGGTTGGATATATTGTGTTATTACGGTCGAAATAGAATCTGATGGAATCGAATTTTGTTCCCAAACCAACTCGGGTGGAGTATCATTTGTGTATATCTGCGCAAGATATGTGAACTGGAAACCGGGTAATAATCTTTTCCATTTCAAAATTATAGGCTGAAATGCCTGCGAAACGGTGTCGTTATTAATTGGTGAAATTATTTCTATTTCATCTTTAATTACTCTTTTTAATGAACCTGTACCAACATCAATTTTACGGCCTTGTAAATCACGCACCAGAATTTTAAAATTCTGACCAATTAATACATCCAGAGAAGGAACATTTAAATCTGAGAGGCTGAATGTTTTTTCATAAAAATGTGTCAAAGGATTATAATCCAACGATGAATTAAATTCAATTTGCGGATTTGAAATAAAAACCGAGTCGATATCGTTTCCGCCATCCGCATCGGATATTTGCGCTGCAGTAAACAATTTAGAATCCTGGTTAAACTGATATTTATTCATGATGATGCTGTAAAGCTGCAAGCTATCCAAAACCGGCCGGGCATTTAAAGCTACATTGGCTGTAACTTTTTTCCTTCCTTTCCACGAAACGTAAATTGAATCCTTGTTATAATGTTCATTACTAAAAATTAACCACCCGTCATTTCTTTTCAGGTTTTCCAAAATGTAGTACCCGGCTGAGTTTGTTTCAACTGAGACTAGTTCATTTTCCCAAAGTACGTTAACATTTTTTATTATATTGTAAGGATAGCTGTCTTCTCTAACTGTGCCTTCGATTGAGGAAATGCTGTAATCGGGATTTGCCGGGTCCAGAGGATTGTTCCTCGGAGCATTGCATGAATTAAATACGAACAGCAGTACCGCTGCAAAACAAAAAATAAAATTTATTTGAATCTTTTTTGATTTCAATTGTATTCTTTTAAAAATTAAAGTACAATATTAGGCTAAAATAGAAAAAGAATAATTCTATTTCCTTTGCCTCAATATTTCAAACAACAAAATTCCTGTTGCAACGGATACATTTAAAGACTGCACTTTACCCAACATAGGAATTTTTATCAGAAAATCACAGTTTTCCATAGTTAACTTTTTGATACCTTTTTCTTCATTTCCTACAATTAAGGCAACCGGCATTTTATAGTCTATACTTGTATAGTCTTTCACCTTAGAATTTTCACTACCGGATTCGTCAAGATAAGACCCGGCAACCCAAAATCCGTTTTCCTTTAAATCTTTTATGGTTTGGTTAAGATTACTTACCTGAGCAATCTTCACATGCTCAACCGCACCGGCAGATGTTTTGTAGACTGTTTCATTCACAGGTGCGCTCTGATGCTTTGTTATAATGATCCCGTCTACCCCGGCACACTCTGCACTTCTTATAATTGCTCCTAAATTGTGAACATCTTGAATTGAATCCAATAAAAGTATTAAAGGATGCCTGGAATTTTTAGAAGTGGAAAGAATTTTATCGAAACTATAAAATTTATAATCAGGCTTACTGGCAGCTACTCCCTGCGACCGGGCATTCGAAGTAAGTTTGTTGAATTTATCCGGCGGGATTAAAGAGCATTTAATTTTTCTTTTTTTTGCGGAAACCCGGATTGCGGTGATTATGGAGCCTGATTGGCCATACTGGATAAAAACCTGATCGATTTGTTCACCAGAATTTATCGCTTCTAAAACAGGTTTTCTTCCGATGATAAGATTCATCATTTTTCCCTGTTTTTAAATATTAAGTTTTTCATCTAACCCCAGGACAAAAAATTAATTTGCTTTTACTGTTTTCGATTTTCCTTTTTTATCTTTTTCCGGTTTTAGCGGCGGAGGAATGTATTTTTTCAGATTTTTTGCTTTACCAAGATATATAAACCCTATAATTCCGGCTATCATCATAACAACTGAAATTAATTGGGCTTCCGTCAAATCAAATAAAAGTCTCGGGTTCAATCTAATAAATTCAATTGAAAATCTCTCAAGGCCTGCCAGCATAAGATACAGCATAAATAATCTCCCATCCATCCAATCTTTTTTTCTTAATTTCCACAAAATAGCGAAAATAATTACTGCTAATAGAAATTCATAGATTGGTGTAGGTTGAAGCGGAGTGTTATTAGGAACGCCGTTAGGGAAAGCTTTTGCGATCCACGGGAAATGTTTTAAAACTGCCGGATCACTGAATGCAACAGACGGAGGCACAGTTCCATTTGAATAATTGGTACCCCATGGTAAATTTGTTGGAAGTCCGTAGTCGCCGTCACCGGCGAGGTGGCAGCCAATTCTCCCGATTCCATATGCAATTATAAGCGAAGGTGAAGTAGCATCTGCAATGACGAGGAAAGGAATTTTTTTTCGTTTCAGGTATATATAGATCGCAATGATGGCAAGAATCAAACCGCCGTAAAACGTTAAACCGCCTGGTGAAAAAGCTTCCCCAATGGGATTACGAAGAAATGCATCCCAATTTTCGAATAAGCTGAAAAGTTTTGCACCTACAATACCAAAAATTATTGCGAGTAAAGTTATTTCAGTTCCAATATCTGGATCAAGTTTTTTCCTTTCAACCTCTTTGTTCAGCAGCCAGCTTGCGAAAATGAATGCAATACCAAGCATCAATCCGTAACTATATACGGTGAATGGGCCTATTTTAAATAATTCGGGATACATTAAATCTCCTTGTAAAGTCAAAAGTAAAAATTCAAAAAGCTGTATATATTTTCATTTTTTTAACTTATTATACTTTGTAATTGATCAAACGGGATTAATTTCTCCTCTCCAGATTTCATATTTTTTAATTTATAATTTCCGCTGATGTATTCTTCTCCACCGACAAAAAGCACAAACCGGCTGTTTAATTTATTAGCCTCTCTCATCTGTGCTTTTACACTTCTATTAAGGTAATCAATTTCAACACTGAAATTTTCGTTTCTTAATGTTCCGGCAATTTCAAAAACTTTTGAAGTCAAATCCGGGTTCAATCTAATAATATATATATCAGTTTCATCAAGCGGTAGAGAAAATGATTTTTCATTTTCGCATGCCAATAAAATTCTCTCAATACCGGCAGCAAAACCAACTGCAGGGGTTGGATTTCCACCAAGCTCTTCGATCAGCAAATCATATCTTCCGCCTCCGCATAAAGCGCTTTGCGATCCGATTTTTCCACTTACAATTTCAAAAGTGGTTTTTGTATAATAATCCAATCCTCTTACTAATTCCGGATCTACTTCAAACGGAATATTCACAATCTTGAGAGCGCTTTCAACTTCCCAAAAATCAGCTTTACTTTCCTCATCGAGATAATCGATTAAAAGAGGAGCGCCATTCAGAATTTGCCGGTCCCTTTCATCTTTGCTGTCAAAAATTCTTAAAATATTTTTGTCAAACCTGCGTTTGCTGTCTTCCGAAAGATTATTTTTTTTATCGTCAAGAAATTTTCGCAGCTTTGTTTTATAATCTTCCCTGGATGAAGGAGTTCCAAGAGAATTTATTTTTACCTTTAAATCCTTTAATCCTAATCTCGTTAAGATATCATAAACGATTTGAATCATTTCGACGTCGAGCAGCGGAGATTTGCTTCCGAGAGCTTCGGCACCGAATTGATGAAACTGCCTCAGCCTTCCTGCCTGCGGCCGTTCCTGCCTGAACATCGGGGCAATATAATAAAGCTTGTTTAACGGCTGCTGTTTATCAAGTGAATGTTCAATAAGTGCTCTAACAACGGCGGCAGTCATTTCAGGTTTAAGAGTAACACTCGTACCGCTTCTATCGGCAAAAGTGTACATTTCCTTCCCCACGATGTCCGTTTCTTCACCTATGCTTCTTGCAAAAAGTGAAGTTTCCTCAAAAACCGGTGTGCGAATTTCTTTATAATTAAAATTCGACATAACCCGGTGGACGAGATTTTCCAGGAACCTCCAGTTTTGTATTCCGGCAGGAAGTATATCTTTTGTTCCGCTTATAGCTTTAATCATCTGAGACGAAAAATTTGAATTATTTCTGTTTTAAAAATGTATCAGCTAAATTGGCGGGAAAAATAAGATCAAAATTAAACTTCAAAATAGTTTTCTTCTTCTTCCTTAAATAATTCCAATATTTGTTTTTTATCATCCGCTTCGATCAATTTATTTCTAAATTCATCTTTATTCATCATACGTGAAATTCTGCTTAACAGTTTAATATGAGTGCTGACAAGGTTGTCCTTCCCTACCAATAAAAAAACCAGGTGGACAGGTTTACTATCAAGAGATTGATATTCTATAGGAGATTTGGATTTTCCAAAAGCAGCAAGAATATCCGTAACGGCATTTGTTTTGCCATGTGGGATCGCGAAGCCTTTACCGACCCCGGTTGACATAATTTTTTCTCTTTCAAGTACGGCTTCTTTAACTTTTTCAAGATCGGTTACCCTAGGATCATTTTGAAAGAGATTTACCAATTCATTTATTACCGCTTCTTTTTCAAGGTTTTTTAAATCAGCTATTATGAATTTTTCGGATAATAAGTCTACTAATTTCATTAACTACACCGGTTTTCTATAGAAATTTTTGAAAAATCTAAATAAAATCAAATTTTAATTTAACAATAGGTACAAAGTTAATCAATTTACAGTACAGATTATTTTGCTATAACTCATTCTTTTCAAAAAATTAGGAAAAATATACCAAGTAGAGAGAAATTTTTATAATAAATTGCCTGCGTTAAAAGTTTAAGTTAATTTTAGTAGATAAATTTTTATATATATTAATTTGGGAAACTCATGGATATTCAAAATAAGACAGTTCTAATTTTAGGTGGGTTTGGTTTAGTAGGAAGCGCTGTTGCCCGTAACATTGCAATCGAAAACCCAAAAAAGATTATAATAACATCTTTATTTCAATCGGAAGCTGAAGAGGCAGTTACAAAATTCGAAAAAGAATTTCCACATAAACCGAAAGGATACTTTGTCCCTTGGGGTGGCGATATCTTCGTTCGTTACGAGTATCGAAAATTAAATAGGCTGCAAATTCTTTCCGATCCAGGTCAAAGAAGAGTTCTTATGTCGGATATTATGGAAGAACTCAATGATACGATTCTTAAAAACTCATCAATTTATCATCTTTTGAATGAATTCAAACCGGATATAATAATCGATTGTATAAACACTGCTACTGCAATCGCTTACCAGGATGTTTACACTACTTACCGGAGCATCAACCGTGCAATTAAAAATAAAGCAAGCTATGAAGAAATAGTCGATGAAACTGAAAAATTAATTTGCACAGAATATATCCCTCAATTAATAAGGCATGTGCAAATTCTTTATAGTTCCATGAACTCCGTTGGTACAAAGGTTTATATAAAAATAGGTACCAGCGGTACGGGCGGTATGGGATTGAATATACCTTATACTCACAGCGAAGAAAAACCTTCACGGGTATTATTGAGCAAATCTTCAATTGCCGGTGCTCACACACTGCTTCTCTTCCTAATGGCAAGGACCCCAGGCGGCTTAATAACAAAAGAAATTAAACCGACAGCAGCTATTGCCTGGAAAAGAATTGAATTCGGGGAAATTAAAAGAAGGGGTAAACCAATTGAAATTCCTGATATCAACATTACCGAAGCAATTCCGTTAGATGGGAAATTTCTTATTTGCTCGGATAAACAATACCGGACAACAGGTAAAACATTAAAATCAGTTT
Organism: uncultured Ignavibacteriaceae bacterium; assembly: GCA_964556005.1. Lineage (GTDB taxonomy): Bacteria > Bacteroidota > Ignavibacteria > Ignavibacteriales > Ignavibacteriaceae > CAZKUR01. The sequence continues at coordinate 14,436 of CAZKUR010000045.1, forward strand.
TTATCGATACCGGAGAAAACGGGATATTTTCAAAGGGTGAATTCGAAACAATTACTGCACAAAAGCAGATGGAATTTGTAACTCCCGAGGAAATTTCAAATGTTGTTCTTTATGAAATCCAAGGCGGTAATACGGGGCATGACATAGTCTCCGCTTTAGATCATACTACACTTGAACCTACTTACAGAGCCGGATATATGCAGCATATGGCTGTTGAAAAATTAGCTGAGTTAGAGAAAAAACATAACGTTCATAGTGTTGCTTTTGAACTGCTCGGTCCGCCGCGCTTATCAAAGCTACTTTATGAACTGCATTTGCTAAGCCTATTTAATAAAACATTGCAGGATATCATTAAGGCAAGTGCAAAAGAATTATCGCAGAATTGTTTTGATATTATCTCTAAAGATGACGATTTAAGAAACGAAATTCTTGCAATTGGAATTCCAATATTAATTCCTTCTGCTGATAGACTTTTACGGGGCAGCATAATTAAAATTCCTGCATTCAGAGGAGAGAATGAACTCGATATTACTCCCCAAAAAATAGATACATGGGCAAATGAAGGCTGGGTTGATTTAAGGGAGAGTAATATGAAGAAATGGAAAGAAAGAATTGAAGATTTAAAGAAGGAAGCAGAAAGTATTCCTGAATCAGATACAAGTTCAATGCATGTTAGGACAAAAGCTTACTGGAGAAATTTTGAAGAGATAAATATCGGCAAAATCTGTAGTTGGATTTTCATCCATGAAGAGCATGGGCCGAGGATGAAAGATTAACACCTCGATTCTCGGACGCTCGATTCTTGATGCATGAATTTTGCTGCTGGATACTTGATTCTCGATATTCGTTGTTGGTCAGTGGTAATTTGTAATTAGTAATTTGAAGAATAAAACTTATCAGAAAAAGGGACAGCGCCTTTCCGGCACTGTCCCTTTTTGCTTTCATATAACCGTAATGTATAAAATTGTTATCATACAAACCTACAAAGTTACACTATCTATTTACTATTACGACATTTGTCGTTATTTCATCAGGATCATTTTCTTTAACGATACATTATTCCCTGCTTGCAGTTTATAGAAATATATTCCGCTGCTTAAATTACTTCCATTAAAATCAACCGAATAATTCCCAGCATTTTTATTATTGTTAACAAGAGTTGCAACTTCATTCCCAAGAACATCATAAACTTTTAAGCTGACAAACTCGTCTTTTGGAATTGAATATGAAATTTTGGTGGTTGGATTAAAAGGATTTGGATAATTCTGCGATAATTTTACAGAAACAGGAATTAAATTTTGAATAGTTATACTATTGTAAAAATGGGCGGTACCGTCAAAATCTATCTGTTTTAATCTGTAGCTAATCAATACAGGACTCGCTATTTGAATATTATCGGTATAACTATATTGTTGAACTTTAGATGTAGTTCCATGGCCTTTTACAAAACCAATAGTCGCCCAGTTATTGCCCGTGCCATTGTTCTGATTATGTATAACCCTTTGAATTTCAAATCCGTTATTATTTATTTCGGAAGCAGTTGCCCAATTAAGCTGAATAAAACCAGTATTTGCAGCACCGGTAAATGAAGTTAGTTCAACCGGTAACGAGGACGCAGGATTGGAATGATATAATCCTCCGGCAAGAGTTGAAAAATCGGCATCAAATCCTAAATTTCCGGGAGTTACATTTCCTGGAACGGTAACATCGGAAAAATATCCTGTGGAACTTACAACAAATGCAAATACTTGTATACTCATAGAGGAATTTGCACCTATTTCAGAAAAAGGGATTGCCATTTCCAAACCGTGGTTTGCTGCTCCGTCATTATTAAATGCAAAAGTTATACTATTTTGTGTAAAGATACCTCCAGCAGCACTACTGTTTGTGGATGCAGTCCCTGATTGATCACAAGAGCCCTGGTACTCGGCAACCGAACCGCCGCCCACGTGAGATGCAGCGTCCCAATAAACTGAAGAGCTACCGTTTCCAGGATTAAAAGCAAACATATAATCAACCTCGAAATCGGCTTTAAAATCTACATTGCTGCCGTTATCGCCATCCATATAGTTGCCTGCACCTGCAAAGCCTAAGCTGGAACCTGCAGCCAAACCAGCAGGCGAACCTGTACCGGTAACATCCAGCCAAACACCAATCGCATTATCACTGCCTACATCAAGCTTCCCTTCGATTCCGAGGTATAGCATCGAGTTAGGAGCATCGGCATAATAAACTATTTTTGAAACGTCGATAGCTGTCCCGAAACCGTTGTTGGTATTTTGTTTTGTTGCAATTGTTGTATAAGCGCCCTCACTTAAATCGCCATTAACTACAAGCTGGGCAAGACTAGCTGAAGAAGATACCAGAAGAATCGACACTATTAAAAGAAATACATTTTTCATAAATCCTCCTTTTACAGTTTCATAAATTTAGTTTTTTAACTATTACAACTAAAAATTTAATTAAATTTCCCCATGATTACAATATAAAATTCAAAATAAAAATTTTTATAAAACCGGTTTAATGATTTAAATAAAAGCCAGTGTAAAAATTGAATTTCATATTGCACAGTTTTGTTTAAACTGTTGAAAATAATTACATAAATATGCGAATAATAATTAAAATTTAAATCTTCTTAAGTATAAAAGTGTAAACATGATGATGTTTTTTTCTTTTATCAAATTCTGTCTTCTTTTAACCGGTATTCAATCTGCTTTAACTCACTGGTATCTAGAGTATCTTCTATTTTATTAAATACGATTCTTTCTTCTTTCCTGATATGATCTTTTAATAATATGCTAAGATCATTTAAAACATTTTCCGAATCATCTGCTGCATTAAGAGATTTGATTTTTTCTTTGATTAATTTATGTTCATTAAAAACCTCATCAATTAATTCATCTAATTCTTTATTTTTTCCTTTTGCCGGAGGAAAAAGAATTTCCTCTTCTTCCTTAAAATGTTTTGATAGATCATTCTCCCAAAAATTTTTTGTATAATTAATTTTGCCTTCAAGATCGTTAGGCAGCTTTTTATAAACTGGCGCATCTTTTTTAATTAATTGAGCAAACTTTAATCCGTGGTGATGATCGTGTGAAAGCAATAATAAGAATTTAGTTCTGTGCATAGTATACTTTAGATTTCTTTTAACTAACTATTATTCTTTTTTATTACATCTATTGAAAATTTTTTCAATCCCATTTTAATCATAAATATATCCCCGATTCTGACTGCGCTTGCTTTTGCTTCGTTGGCTATTTTCCCTGTAAAATTTTCATCTAAAGTTTCGAAGAATAATTTTAACCATCTATCAAAATGTTCTTTTGCAGCAGGAAGTTTTAAATGCTTTTCAAGAGCATTCCCTTTGTATGCGGATATCCCCAAAAGTATATTTGTCCAAAAATCGTACATTAATGGAAGATGTTCATCCCAATTTACTTTACTGATATCGTTAAATACAGGGGACAATAATTTATCATTATTTACTTTATTATAAAATTGATCTACCAGGATTTTAATGTCTTCTTTGTTTTGAATGTCATGCATTTTTATTAAACCGTTATTAATTCCTCCTCTAAAATTATGGATTTTGGGAATAAAATATTATTTTCCAAGTGAACGTGCTTGTGTAAATCTTCTTCAAATTCTTTTAATTCATTAAGAAGCACTCTGAATGTATTGCATGAATCTTCCGGTGGATTGTAATTATTTGTAAGATTTCTGATATCATGCAATTCATCCCCTGCTGCCTGGTGTTCATTTTCCATCATTGTTATCGGAATTTTTACAGACCCGAAAAACGGCGGTTCTGCTTTCGTTTCTTCTTTGTTTGCTCTAACCATTTGTTTTATGTAAGGGAAAAGAATTTGCTCTTCTTTCAACATGTGCTGCTTCAAATCTTTATATACAATATCAAATTTTTCTTTTACTTCATTCATTTCGGGATGATTTTTCCCGTGAACAGAAGCCACCTTATCCAAATGCGTCGAGATGACAGGTATCATTCTTCTAACATATTCATGATGATTATTGATTATATAATCAATTAAAAAGCTCAAATCCCATTCAGTGTATTTTGATTCTAACATTTCACCATTGGTCTTCATGTTTTGTAATTCACTAATCACCTCTTCTGAATTGATCCCTTTAATTTTGCAAGCTTCTGAAATTGTTTTATTTCCCCTGCAGCAAAAGTCAAGATTATATTTTTCGAAAATTGCTGCCGTATGAAAATCATTTGTAACGATTTCGCTTAAGGAAAGTTTCAACATGTTATCCATTTTTTTACTCCTTTTGTTTTTGTTGAATATATTGTTACTTGTAAAACTTTGTCGAATTTTTATCATTTAATTTCTTATTGCCTTGGATTGCAGCTTCTTTATCCAATTTTTTAAATGCATCGGGATTCGTTGGATGCCCGAATGAATCCATGTTTTTGTAAAGAATTAAATAATCCTTTTTTGAAATATCATTTTGCCAGTGTCCTTTTAACATTGCGAAACCTGTAACCACTAAAAAGATTGCAACAACACCAACAGCAACATATTTTTTCGAAACTTTCTTTTTTGTAAATACAGATTTTAATTCAAGCGTGTCTGCAACTGGGCATGCATCAACACAACTCATGCACGTTGTGCATTCATCGGAAAAAACTGTTTTAACTTGATCTACTTTGATTGCAGACGGGCAGGCTTTATTGCATAAACCACAATCGATGCAGCTAATGGGATTTCTTTTAATTTTATAAGGACTTAGAAAAGAAAATATTCCAAGCAATGCTCCATACGGACACAGGAACCGACACCAAAAATTTCTTATGAAAATTGAAAGTATGAATAAAACTCCGAGAACTATTAATGCAGTCTCAGATATATTTGCAAAAAAGAAATACATTTTTATGTCTGCAACCTGGTTGTACGGACTTCCGAGGAAAGCTTTTAATGCTAAAGTGCTCATCAAAACAAAAACCGCATAAAACAAGAATCCGAGCAACAGATACTTTATGCTTCTCATAGGATAGTCAACCCATTTAGGTAAGTAGATTTTTCCTTTCCAATGACGATGTCCCATTATCCTAGAAATTTTCTTCATTATCTTTTCACCGAAATCGCCTATCAATTCCGAGATTGTTCCGATTGGGCATAACCAACTGCAGAATGATTTTCCGAAGACAAGCGACATGAGAACAATTGCAAGAAAAATAAAAACTCCAGCCGGATGAGCCGAATGTATCACTCCTGTTTTTAAAAATAAATAAAAGCTCATGAATGAACTTATGGGAAGAAAACCATCTACACCGGGAGGTCTTGAATAAAAATGTGCTGCTCCCCCTGTTTCGAGGTAGTGTGCAAATAAATAAAAATCCACTCCAATCCAGATACACAATGCGATAAATACCAGTTGAATTATAAACCTGTATTTCTGAATTGGTTTCTCAGTATTGCGAATTATTTTCTTTTTTATTTTTCTTACCGGACGAATTAGTTTTGTTGAATTTACTTTCACCGGCGATTCTGCTACTTCTATTTGATTATCTATTTTCATTATCGGATATTTTTATCTGATTATTGATTAAAAAAATTTAAATCGAACTAATTTTATCCAAAGTCTTTGTTTTGAACTTATCTATTGTTTCATCATTTAACATGTTATATGCTTTTGTTCTTAACTCGCCCCATTTATCATGAACCGGGCACGGATGATCCGGGCTGCATTCCGGAAACCCAAGTACGCAACTATTAAAAATCCTAAGACCATCGATAGCCGCAACTATATCGATTAATCTGATTTGTGAAGAATGCTTAGCGAGCGCAAATCCGCCGTTCTTCCCTTTTTTGGAATAGATAATTCCACTCTCAGTCAAATCCTGCAAAATCTTAGAGACAAATTCCTTCGGAATGCTTAGCCTTTTTGCAATTTCTTCCGAAGGAGTAACATTGCTGTTTTCATTTGCTGCAAGGAAAAGAATCGCTTGCAATCCATATTCGCACTTTTTTGAGAAAATTACTGTCATTTTTCTAATCAGATTTATTTATCTGATTAAACATAACATTAATTTTTTCTTTTGTCAAATTTGAATTCAGAATAATTTTAAATTTTATTTGTTAAAGCACACTTTTACTTAACAATTAAAATTCCGGTAATAATTTCAAACTTTAATCGGAAATAGAATCTTAGATCGAATTTGAATTTATAAATCAAAATTAGTACATTTGTCCTACTAAGGAAGGACATTTATCCCATGGCAAAAAAACAAACATACATCACATCATATTCAGAGGATCAAGTCATGAAAGTAAAAGAACTTAATGCAAGCTATGCTCTAACTTTAAGTGATATAGCTGATGTACTCGATGTAGCTCCGAAAACATTAACGCGATGGACAAAAAATAAAAAAAGTACAAAATCTATTTCCAAGCAAAAATCCGATAGGCTCGAAATATTGGAATCTATTTTAGTTTTAGGGAAAAAAGTTTTAGGTTCCGAAGATGAACTCAACCGGTGGCTTCATAATCCTGTATTTGCATTAGACGGCAAAAAACCTATTGACCTTATCAAAACAGAATCCGGAAGACGCAGAGTTGAGGAAGCATTACATCAAATAGAATACGGAATTTATTAGTTGCCCCAGCTTTTTCGAATCTGCAGGAAAATATATGATCCAAAAGATCCCACTGGGTCTAGCATGACCCCGGGACGCTGGCATAATTACGGTCAAAAAGTTCTTTACTTTTGTTCATCTTTAGCTTTGTGTGTTTTGGAACTTAAAGCTAATTCAGTTTCTTTTTCAGCGATACGAGGAGAATATCATTATATCAATATAGAAATTGACCATGCTCCCTTATTAATTGAGGAGGTACCAAATTCATTTTATAAAAAAGAATGGATTTTAAATCGTCAATTAACACAGAGATATGGAAATGATTGGTTTAAGTCCGGAAGGACAAACATTTTAAAAGTTTGCAGCGCTGTTTTGCCAACCGATTCAAATTTTATTTTAAATACAACTCTCCCAGAATTTTCAGAATTAAAATTTTCAAAGCCAATGAGAATACCGCTTGATATAAGGGTAATTTAAAATTAAAAAAATTCTTGGAAAATTTAAATGCTTTAATCATTTTAGCAATTCATCTTATTACTTTTATGGAAAAATGAAAAATATAACAACATTTCTTTTAGTTATTTTAACTTTCCTTTTTATTAATTCTGCAACTGCTCAAAAATTAAATTTTGTAGATGAAGGAGTTCAAGATTCGTCTTTTAATCATTTCAGAACTGATTTTTTAAATGCGGTTCTTCAAAAAGATACTGCATATTTAATTTCAAAATTGGATACGAATGTAACTGCCGGTTTTGGATCTACGGAGGGAATTGAAAAATTTAGACAAAAATACTTACTAAATAACAAGATAAACATCTGGCATATTTTAACTCGCGTTATTTCTCTTGGAGGTAGATTTAGAGGCGACGATAAGAATATGTTTTTTGTTCCTTATGTTTATACCGATTGGCCCGATACAGTCGACGCATTTAATTATTCAGCCATAACGGATGACACTGTAGCTGTTTATGATGAGCCATGTACATGCACAAAAGTAATCGAAAAATTATCATATGAAATTGTTAAAGTTGACATAAATTATTTTAACAGGAATAAATGGGAAATTGTATTTACGCCCGACGGTAAAAAAGGATTTGTTGAAAGCAAAAACATTTACAGTCCGATAGGTTATAGGATCGGATTTCAAAAAGAGAACGGTAAATGGAAAGTTTTATTTTTAGTATCAGGTGATTAAAATCGAGAGATTAAAATGGAAATAATCTGGACGATTATAATCGGATTTTTAGCCGGAGCAATTGCAAAATTGCTAACTCCGGGAAGAGATCCGAAAGGCTGCATCATTACTGTATTACTGGGAATAGGAGGAGCAATTTTATTTACCTATCTCGGGCAATTCATGGGAATTTATGCTCCGGGAGAGAAAGCAGGATTTATCGGTGCTGTTATCGGAGCAATTTTGATTTTAATAATTTACAGGGCGCTTCGAAAAAATTAAACACTTTACAGCAGACCGTTTGCAATTTCCTCACCTTTATTGAGGGAATACTTATGCTCTGCATATAGCTTACCTAATTCAGCGCCGATAATGAAAACAACCGATGAGTAATAAATCCAGAAAGCTACAACAATTATAAAGGAATATGTTCCGTAAATCCTGCCAAGAGTTGTAAAATGACGGATATAATATCCGAAGATCTGCTTTGCAGTCTCCCATAGAATAGCAGCCCAAAGGGCACTGTAAATTGTAGCTTTTTTCCCGATACGTACTTTTGGTACAGTAATATATAGTACTAAAAAAAGTATGAAAATTAGAAGAAGCGACAATAAAGAGATAACAAAATGATTGAAAAATCCGCTGCTTAAAATCGAAGTAACTTTTAATTCCTCAGCATACTGCCTCATTAATTCATACAAGGGCATAGCGATAGTAGTAATTGAAAAAATTATTATTATCATCAAAATCAAACCGAAATCCTTTAACTTGGCTAAGATAAAATGTTCCTGAATATCAACACTAAAAACTTTGTTTAAGATTGTACGCATGCTGCTGAACAAGCTGCTTGCGGCAAATAGTAAACCGAAACCTCCTATGATACCGGCGATATTTTTATACTGTATGAACTCGTTTATTCTTTGGAAAATTGTATCCTTTACAAAGTCCGCGTAGCGAGTATAAGGAATTATTGTTTCAATAATTGCATTAACCTGAATTTGCATATCCGCAGAATCAAGAACGGAACCGAGAACAGCAAATACTATTAAAATAAAAGGGACAATGCAGAGAAAAATGGAATATGCCAATCCCCCCGCAAATAGAAATACATGGTGTTCATCGATCCGGTTGATCAGTCCTCCAATATAGTAAAACGTCGAATCTTTTATTTGTTTGTAACTCGGTTTTAAATTGAAGATGTAGCGGATCTTCCTGAATAAAACATAAATCCGCGACTGAATAATTTTTTTTTGGATTTTTTGTTTAAGCATTCATTATGTCGGGGATTGTATTGAAATAAAGATCCTTTAGCCGTTTAATCCCTGTTTCAAATTCATTATTTACAGATAAGGTATCCCTGCCTGTTTTTCCTAAATATTGAAACATTTGGTTTGAATTTTTTAATAATTTTTCAAATTCATCTTTGGATTTTACCGAAATGGAAACAACAACTCTGGACTGTGATTCCGAAAAGAATGAAAAATCTTTCCGGCTTTTCACAGGTAAATTGATTTCCGCTCCGATTAAATTTTCCTCATCTATAATGCAGCATTCTGCAACAGCACAGATAACTCCGCCTTCGGAAACATCATGTGCCGAATTTATTAAATTATTTTTAATTAGTTTCAAGACAGTATCATGAAGTTTCTTTTCAATTTCAAGATTTAATTTTGGTGAATCTCCGGTAACTTTGTTATGAATTATTTTCATGTATTCGCTTCCGCCTAATTCCTCGAAATCTTCACCAAGAAGATAAATCAGATCTCCTTCATTTTTAAAAAATGATGTCGTTACATTTTTCAGATCTTCAATCAGTCCAACCATTCCGATTGTTGGTGTCGGATAAACGGCTGTGTTCGGAGATTCATTGTAGAAGCTTACATTTCCGCCGGTAACAGGCGTATCGAAAAACCTGCATGCTTCTCCCATTCCTTCAATTGCCTGTTTGAACTGCCAGTAAATTTCCGGTTTATACGGATTCCCAAAATTCAAACAGTTTGTAACAGCCAAAGGAACGCCACCGGAACAAACAATGTTTCTCGCTGATTCGGCAACAGCTATTTTAGTTCCTTCTTTTGGATTCAAATAAACATATCTCGAATTGCAATCGGTTTTCATTGCAAGAGCTTTTTTCGTTCCTTTAATATAAATAACGGCAGCATCGCATCCGGGGCCGACAATTGTATTTGTTCTTACCATCGTATCGTACTGTTCATAGACCCATTTCTTCGATGCAATGTTTGGAGATGAAAAAACCTTTTCAAAGGTTTCTTTTAAATCTTTAGGTTCTGGCAGTTGAGAAAAATCGAATGATTTAGTTTCTTTTAGATAAGATGGTTCTTTTGTTTCCCTAATATAAACCGGCGCTCCTCCGCCTAACACTAATTCGAATGCGGGAATTTCAGCTTTTTTTTCTCTTTCATAATCCACTATCAATTTTCCGTTATCAGTAACTTCCCCGATAATCTCGCAATGCAAATCCCATTTTTCGAATACTTCTTTTACATTTTTTTCAAATCCTTTTTTCACAACACAAAGCATTCTTTCCTGACTTTCGGAAAGCATAATTTCATAAGCAGTCATACCCTCCTCTCTAAGAGGCACTTTATTGAGATTTATTTTCATTCCGGCTTCCCCCTTTGCACTCATTTCACTGGCAGAACAGGTAATCCCGGCGGCACCCATATCCTGGATTCCGATCAACCATTGGTTTTTGACTATCTCGAGAGTAGCTTCCAACAAAAGTTTTTCTGTGAACGGATCGCCTACCTGAACAGAAGGCCTTTTCGATTCACTTTTTTCCGAAATCTCTTCCGATGCAAATGTGGCACCGTGGATGCCGTCTCTTCCTGTAGAAGAACCGACAATCATTACGGCATTTCCTTTTCCTTTGGCAATTGCCGAGGCAACATGATTTTTATTTACAATTCCAACTGCCATTGCATTTACAAGCGGATTGTCCTGGTACGATTCATCAAAATATATTTCGCCTGCTACCGTCGGCACACCGAAACTGTTTCCGTAATCTCCTATTCCTTTAACAACTCCGGCAAAAAGATATCTTGTTCTAGCATTATTTAATGAACCAAAACGCAGCGAATTTAACGATGCAACAGGCCGCGCGCCCATTGTAAAGATGTCCCGCATTATTCCGCCTACTCCGGTTGCAGCTCCTTGATAAGGTTCTACGGCAGACGGATGATTATGACTTTCGATTTTGAATGCTACAGCCAAATCGTCTCCAATATCAACAAGACCGGCGTTTTCTTCACCTGCTCCGACAAGCAGCTTTCCTCCGGATCTTGGCAAAGTTTTAAGAAGAGCAATTGAATTTTTATAGCTGCAATGTTCGCTCCACATTACACTGAAAATTCCGAGTTCGGTAAAATTGGGTGTTCTTCCTAAAATCTTTTTTATTCTTTCAAATTCTACTTCAGTTAAGCCATGTTCTTTTGCTAACTCAAGATTTAATTCCGGTTCTTTTTTCTTCACTGTTTCTTCCATGGTGATTTTTAATTTAATAGAAATGATAAATGTTAGTCATTAAAATTTTTTTATTTCGTTCTTTTCAGCAGAAGATCAACATCACTATTTTATTAGTATCATCTCTTGCCTATGTCTCAAAATGTATTATTTTTTCAATATCAAATTTGGCAAGTAGTCTTTTTAATTTCCAAGACTAATTTTTTATCTAACATTGTAAAAACTTTTTTTCAAATATAAAGATATTATACGATTAATTAACCCGGAAGGGACAAGTCAAAATGAGAATACACTATTTCCAGCACATGCCGTATGAAGGTTTGGGAAACATTGAACATTGGATAAGGGAGAAAAATTTTCCACTAACTTCAACAAAGTTTTATGAAGAGTTAAAACTTCCAAATTTCAATGACTTTGATTGGTTAATAATAATGGGCGGACCAATGTCGGTTCACGATGAAGATAAATATCCGTGGTTAATAAAAGAAAAAAACTTTATTAAAGATGCCATTAATGATAATAAAATTGTATTTGGAATTTGTTTAGGTTCTCAATTAATTGCCGAAACTTTAGGTGTGAATGTACATCCGAATACAGAAAAAGAAATCGGCTGGTTCCCGGTAAAGTTTACAGATGCAGGAAAGAGTAACGAAATTTTTAAATCATTTCCTGAAGAGATGACAGTACTTCACTGGCACGGCGATACCTTCGAATTACCTTCAGGTTCCATACATTTAGCAGAAAGCCAGTGCACTAAAAACCAGGCTTTTGCAATTCACAAAGTGATTGGACTTCAATTTCATTTGGAAGTAAATGAAACCAATCTTAAAAATATGATTAAATTCGGAAGAGACGATTTAATAAGTTCACAATTCGTTCAGAATGAAAAAGAGATATTGGAGAACACAAATCATATCAAGAAAAACAATGAATTTATGACTAAATTACTCGAAAATATTTTAGAAATATTTTAGAATTAATTAGGAACAGCAATGCACATAAAAACTTCCGCTACGCCAAATATAAAACAATTCCTTCCGCCAAAAAGAATATTGCTCGGGCCAGGACCTTCGGATGTACCGCAAAGAATTTTAGATGCAATGGCAAGGCCGACTATTGGCCATCTCGATCCTGAATTTATTAGGATGATGGATGAAGTTAAATCGATGCTGCAATATGCATTCAAGACTAAAAATGAATTAACCATGGCTGTTTCCGCCCCTGGTTCTGCAGGGATGGAAACATGTTTCGTCAACCTTGTTGAACCGGGCGATAAAATTATTGTTTGCATCAACGGTGTTTTCGGCGGGAGGATGAAAGAGAATGTAGATAGAATCGGCGGAAAAGCTATTGTTGTCGAAGACGAATGGGGAAAGCCCGTTGATCCGAATAAAGTTGAAGCAGCATTAAAGAAAAATCCTGATACAAAAATTCTCGCTTTTGTTCATGCTGAAACTTCAACCGGGGCTAGTTCGGATGCGGAAACTCTCGTTAAGCTTGCTCACAATCATAATGCTCTCGTAATAGTAGATGCTGTTACATCGTTAGGCGGTATTCCTCTCTTTGTCGATGATTGGAATATCGATGCAATTTACTCCGGCAGTCAGAAATGTTTATCGTGCACACCAGGACTTTCACCGATTAGTTTTAATCAAAGAGCTGTAGATGTTATCAAGAAAAGAAAAACTAAGATTCAAAGCTGGTTTATGGATTTAAATCTTGTAATGAACTATTGGGGAGGCGGAACAAAACGGGCATATCATCATACAGCTCCAATAAATGCATTGTACGGACTTCATGAATCGTTGGTTCTTCTGCTGGAGGAAGGAGTTGAAAACAGATGGAACAGACATAAAGAAAATCACATTATCCTAAAAGATGAATTGCAAAAATTAAATCTTGAATTTTTTGTCGAAGAAAAATATCGATTGCCTCAATTAAACTCGGTAAAAATTCCCCCGGGTGTGGATGATGCAAATGTAAGGGGCAGACTTTTAAACGAATTTAATATTGAAATCGGTAACGGTTTAGGACCGATGGCAGGAAAAATATGGCGTATCGGGCTTTTGGGCTACTCATCAATTAGAGAGAACATTAATAAATTAACTCAGGCGCTGAAAAAAATATTGTAGAAAAAATCATTAGTAAAAAAAATCAAGACCGGCTGACAATAACACTATTCTTTTTTGAATATAAATCACTCGGATTCTGTTATACCTTTTTAAGGTGAACAAGTATCACCAAATAAAATATTAATCCTTTTCGAAATAATTTGAATAAATTTTTGCTTCAAATTTTCTGTCAAGAAACTCTTGTTTACAAACTCATTCATATTTGAAATCGAATCCCTGTAGCGGCCATATATAACAGACAAAGTTTTTTCATTTATTAAAAGTTTTTCCGCAAAATAATCAAAATCTTCTTTCTTGAGATTATTTTTCTTTCCGTTTAGAGGTAAAGCAAGTTCTTCGATATCACCCGGATTTAAAAGCTTAGTAGATATAAGATCATAAGAAGGTGAAAGGATTATTTCATCATCTTCATCTCTAAGGAGGGAAAATTTTTTAAGATGCATATCTGAATTGCCGGTTACAAAAGAGAACAAAATCAATTCAAATAATCTTACAGCATCATAACCCGGAAAATCAGAAAATTTTAATATAATATTGCCCACATTTTCCATTGATTCGCTGTATTTTTGTCCGGTTAGCATGCCGGTCAATTGTGCCATATCTTCAAGATGAAGCTTATGGTTTTTTGTTCTGTCGAATCTTCTGCTAAGATAAGCAAGTTCCCCTGATTTTAATCTAATAAGACTATGAACGGCAGTTTTTATTTTTAATATTTCCGCAAGATGCATCGTTAAATCCTCAATTTCGGGCATTTGCGTATATTTTTCGGACGGAAGCTTTAATATAAAATTTCCCCAAAGACCTGTAATTGTAAGTCTTTTATCCCTTCCATTATTTTTTTTATAATTTAAAGAAAGCTTAGGCTGCATACCTGTTAAAGAAATACTTTTCCCTAACATTTGTATTGCAAACTCTTCAGCGTCATCAATTCCAAAATTAATTAATGGCGGAGAGTTACTTCCGAAAAATTTTCTGCTGCATGAAAAATGAAAATCAATTTCACTTTGGCCTAAAGCATCATAACAAAATAAACATTTAGTTGAATCCGTTTTCATAAAAATTTATTCCATAACCGGAATTACACTTACAGCACCCGCACAATCAATACAAAATGTCAAAAGCAATTCCATTCTATTCTTTTCATCTATCATCCAATTTTTCCCTGCAATATCAAGAAGCCATCCTTCCGGGATTAAACCATCGAAAAATGGGAATAAATCACTGTTTGTATAGGGTTCATTTCTTAATGGCATTGTCAAGCTTATAGGTTTTGCTTTTTCGGATTTTAAGTAAGTTTCGTCGTAGAAAAAACTGAATCCGTTTTCATCCTCAGAAACAATTCCTGCAAATAAATTTTTAAAATAAACTTTACCTTTATGCACCTATTATTCTCTAAATCCTTTTTTTACAGGACCTGCTTCACAACCGAATAAAAACAGAACCTGGTTTATTTTATTTAATTGTAGCGTTTCCTTGCCTTGTTCCAATTCTCTTATAAAACGGAGCCCTACGCCAGCCCGTTTAGCTAATTCTTCTTGCGTAAGGCCGAGCTTTTTTCTTTTTTCTTTTACTAATAATGATATTGGATTATTCTTATTCAATTTTTATACCTGGACGGGTATATTTAATCATTTTTAAAACTAAATTTATCTCTTTTCAAATATAATATCAATAGGATTAAATTATACCCGTACAGGTATGAATTTAGAAAGATGGAGGGGTTTAATGCTGTAGTACATCTGAGAAAACAACAAATCTTTGAATATTTATTATCCAATGCCTTAGTACTTTAAATTTTAGAATCTTTACTTAGAGGACAGAAATTATACCCATAAGGGTATAAATATTTTGAATTAACTTATTTTAAATTTGAAATGAAGAATACCATAGGTGGAAATTACAAATTTAGATACTCATCCCAAATTTTAAATAATTGGTAAGTTGCGTAGATATCATCGCCGCAGTAAACAGCAATATCCTTTATTCTTTTCGCATCATAAAGATTTTTAACTTCCATCCCGGAGACCTCTTTAGACTTCGGCGATTTTATCCCGAATGCATGACAGTAAAAATCCAAATTGAATTTTCTCGTCAATCCGTAAAAAGTAAACTGATCAAGAAGATCGACATGCTGTGAAGAATTATAACGGTTTCCCATTAGATTTTCAGAAGGTTTAATTTTTAAAATTGCTGAACGAAGAGTTAAAAACGGAATATCGAAATTCCTGCCGTTGAATGTAATAACCTGGTCCACCACTTCTATAATTCGCCAGAAAGATTCAAGCATCTCTTTTTCTGACAAACCTTTATATTGAACTTTTTTGTTATCCGAACTCCACAGTTCTTGTTTAGAACTTTCGTAGTAGACAAAAGATTTTTCTTTTTCTACATCGAAAATTCCTATTGCTATTACTTTTGCTGTGAAAGGATAAAGACTTGTATAACGAACGGCTTCATCGATTTTTTCTTTCCTGATCTTTTCGTCTTTTTCTTTTACGGAATATCTTAAGATGTATTCACGCTGGCTTTCGGAAAGAGATTCGAATGGCATCGAACAAGTTTCGATATCGAAAACAATTTGTCTCATATAACTCCCCTTTGGTTATGAATGAAAAATTATTCGTCTTTTATAATATTTAATTCCTTTTCAAAAATACGGACTTTTTCATAAAATTCTTCCGGAAGAGGGACATGTTTTTTAGTTACCGGGTTAACATGCACCAGTACGCCGGATCCTTCGGCAATTATTTTTTTTGTATCGATGTTTTCAATAATATGCTCAAAACCGAAGCTGCTGTGCTTGATGAAAGAAACCCGTGTATAAATTCTTAATCTGTCTTCAAAGTTAGCAACTTTTAAGTAATTAATCTCGTTTCTTGCCATATAAAATGCAGTTTCATTTACAGCAATTCCGACTTTGGGCAGCACTCCTAAATCTTTTGCGTATTTAATTCTCGCCTGTTCAAAATATTTAAAGTAAACTGCATTGTTCGCGATATTAAGCATATCCACTTCATCAAATTTTACGATAACATCGTATATGTGTTTGAATGAATTTTTGTTTTTGGTTGGATTCATTTTTCTACTTCAATAAAAAATTTTCATAATTACATCTGATTTTAGATACTTGATGCCGGATAAAATGTATTGGTAAAATCGAAAATCCAGAATCGAGATCCAAGCTTCATCTTCCCTTCACACCTCTAACCGCTTTCTCAATCTCATCCCACATTTCTGCCGGCACTGCCTCAAGCATGTTAAACTGTCCTGCACCTTTAAGCCACTCACCTCCATCAATTGTAATAACTTCGCCGTTGACAAAAGAAGAAAAGTTAGAGACAAGATATGCAGCTAAGTTTGCAAGTTCCTGATGTTCGCCGGTTCGTTTTACAGGTACTTTTTTCGCAGGATCAAATTTATCCTTTAAACTTCCCGGCAGCAATCTTTCCCACGCACCTTTGGTAGGAAAAAGTCCCGGTGCGATAGCATTAAATCTGATTCCGTATTTCGCCCATTCAACTGCGAGTGATCTTGTAAGTGAAAGTACACCGGCTTTTGCAACAGCAGAAGGTACAACATAAGCCGAGCCTGTCCATGCATAAGTTGTCACAATATTTAGAACACTTGCTTTTTGTTTTTTTTCAATCCAATGTTTTCCAAAAGCAAGAGTACAATAATATGATCCTCTCAATACAATGTTAACAACAATATCAAATGCACGGTGTGATAATCTTTCGGTCGGACTAATAAAATTTCCGGCGGCATTGTTTACAAGCGAATCGACTTTACCAAATTTGTCGATAGTAACCTTTAACAAATTTTCTACTTCACTGTAATTTGTTATGTCGCATTTAACCGGCAGAACTGTTTTTCCCGTATCTGACTCAATTTCTTTTGCAGTTTTTTCAAGTATTTCTAATTTACGACTGGCAATGATTAAATCAGCGCCTAATTCTGCAAAATATTTTCCCATTGCTTTACCGAGTCCTGTTCCGCCGCCTGTAATGAGGATTACTTTACCTTCGAGAGAACCTTCCTTAAGCATGGGCTTCAAATAAATATTTTCCGTCATAATTTTCCCTATTGTTTAATCAGTTAAAATTTAAAACTAATATAGGTATTTTATTCACAAAAACTTTTTAATGGAATAAAAATGGTTGAATATTGAAGTTGACTAAAATACCGTAGTGGGTGACCAAAAAGAAGGAGTTTGTCATTGCGAACGAGTCTTCGAGTGAAGCAATCTTTCGTTTTTAATGTAAAAGTGAGATCACTTCACTTCGTTCGTGATGACATAATTACTTTTTGGTCAACC
>CAZKUR010000046.1:0-31372 GCA_964556005.1 uncultured Ignavibacteriaceae bacterium
CCTAAAAC
This sequence comes from uncultured Ignavibacteriaceae bacterium, assembly GCA_964556005.1. GTDB lineage: Bacteria > Bacteroidota > Ignavibacteria > Ignavibacteriales > Ignavibacteriaceae > CAZKUR01. The sequence continues at coordinate 9 of CAZKUR010000046.1, forward strand.
ATGTCAACAAAATTAATAAAGTTGCAGTACAATGATATACTAAAAATATACTTTTTTAAACAAAAAAAGATGACATCTTTTGTGCTTCAACTTAAGGTGCAAAAAGATGCCATCTTTATCCCAGCTTAAAAAATAGCTCTGGTAGCCTTTCGGAAATAAGAGATTACATCTTTGCAAATCCACTACCATCGTGAAAAGATGCCATCTCTACTAATGATCAAAAAACTAATCCTGCTGAATTATATTGCCGTCTCCGTCAATGTATTTTACATCATAGCCTAATTGTTTAATACTATCTTCGATTTTTGATTTATCACCAACGACAACCCAGATGAGATTATCCGGTTTTACAACTCTTTTAGCTGCGGCAACTATTTCATCTTTATTTATACCATTTATTTTCCCGGCATAGGTATCGTAATAATCATCTGCAAGATTATATGAAACCATATTTATCAACGAGTTGGCAACCCGCCCGTTTGTCTCCCAGCTGCCAGGTAATGATAGCGCATTCTGTTCTTTAACCTGGTTAACTTCGGAGTCAGTAGCAGGCTTCTCGCCTGTAAATTGATTTATTTCTTTCAGCATTTCTTCAATGGATTCTTTTGTTTTATCCGTTTGAACAATTCCGTAATACAAATACGGGCGCTGGCCGCGTGCACTCGGGATAGCGCTGCCTGAACCATACGACCAATGTTTGTCCTCACGTAAATTCATGTTTATCCTCGAAGTAAACATACCGCCGAGAATATCGTTCATTAATTCTATTGCAACATTTTCTTTATCTCCGTATGGCGGAGCCGTTTCGGCACCAAAGATTATTGAAGATTGAGAAGCGGGCCTATCCATAATATAAATTATCTTTTTATCTTGAAGGGCAACCTCTTTTATTTCCTTTTTAGGAAATTCACCAGGCTTCCAGCTTTCAAATAATTTTTCGAGTTTTGGTTTAATTTCATTCATCGTGACATCGCCGACTATTACCAAAGTTGCGTTATTCGGTTTGAACCATGTATTATGAAATTTAATCATATCATCGCATGTAAGTTTAGTAACAGTAGATTCATATCCGGAACCGGTGAACGGCATTCCGTATGGATGATCTTTACCGTAAATTAAACCGGGAACAACCCGCAAGCCCATGCTGAACGGCTGAACTTTTTCTCTTTGAATCCTTACAACGGTTTCTTTAATCAGCCTGTCTAATTCCTTTTGCGGAAAAGAAGGATTGAGTATCACATCCGAAAAGAGATTTAACGATTGATCCATATTTGTTTTTAACGATGAAAGATTGATAAAAGAATTATCAAGGTTGGAACCGGTATATAAAGTCGCACCAAGCATTTGAAGTTCATCGCTTAATTGAAGAGCATCCATTGATTTTGTCCCTTCGTCAAGCATGTTCATTGCCATGCCGGCAGTACCTGGAGCAGCAAATTGATCCGATGCATAACCAGCATCAAACATCATAATGAAATTTACAACCGGGATAGATTTCCTTTCGGCAAGAATTATTTTCATCCCGTTCGAAAGTTTCGCTTTCTGCAGTTTAGGAAATTTTGCTTCCGGCGGTGTCCCGGTTTCCGGAAGATTTGAACGATCTACATTACTCGATGTTGTAGAGTATTGTGGGAAAGGATGGATTTCAAGAATATATACTCCGTCGCTAAGCCATTTATTTCCTGAATTTATTACATCTTTTACGGTTGTTTCAGCAATATACTTATTGTAAGTTTTGTAGTAATTCGGTGAACCGCCGTATACCATATTCTGGGCAAGGATATCCGACTTACCGCCAAATCCGCCGATTCTTTCAATGCCCTTTACGAAGTTTGCAAAATACTGTGTCTTCATTTTCTTCAATTCTTTTTCGGTAGGCCCGTCTTTAAGAACTTTTGCAAGTTCCTCATCTATTTCTTTCTCAACTTTAGAAATTTCTACTCCGGGTTTAATATCTGCAACAATAAAAAATTGACTTCCAATTTCACCGGGTGAGTAATAAGCATAAACGCTCGTTGCAATTTGTTCATCGTAAACAAGACGTTTATACAATCTTGAATTTTTACCCGAAGACAGAACATCGCTTAATAAATCAAGATGAGCGGTTTCAATATTGCCCCATTCGGGAATATTCCAAACCATATAAAGCCTTGCCTGTGGAACTCTATCCTGTGCAACCTGCCTTACGGTTCCCGTACGTTTTGCAACATAGGTTTGATATTTTGCGACCGGAGGGCCGGAAGGAATATCGCCAAAATATTTTTCGATCTTTTCTTTAACTTCATCAGCATTAATATCACCCGCAATGCAAATTACTGCGTTGGATGCACCGTAATAGTTCTTAAACCATTCATGCACATCATCGAGGGACGCAGCGCTAAGATCGTCCATCGATCCGATTACCGTCCACGAATAAGGATGGCCTTTGGGATATGTTGCGGTTGTAATCAATTCTCTTGAAATCGCATAAGGTTCATTCTCACCCTGGCGTTTTTCGTTTTGAACAACGCCGCGCTGTTCATCAAGTTTTGCCTGGTCGATTGCACCGGCAAGGTGACCCATTCTATCTGATTCCATCCAAAGTGTAAGATCGAAAGCGGAAGTAGGAACCGTTTCGAAATAATTTGTACGGTCTTCATTGGTTGTTCCGTTCAAATCCGTCGAACCGATTTTTTCCATTACCTTGAAATAATCGTCGTTGTAGTTTTCACTGCCGTTGAACATCAAATGTTCAAACAAGTGCGCAAAACCTGTTTTACCGGTTTTCTCATTTTTCGAGCCGACATGATACCATACATTAAATGCAACGATAGGTGCTTTGTGGTCTTCATGAACAATGAGAGTTAAACCGTTTTTTAAAACAAATTTTTGATAAGGTATGTCGATGTTTTCAAAATTTTGAGCATAGGAGATACCCATAAAAATTGAAAATATTAGCAAAGCTGATAAGAACGCTTTTAGTTTCATAACCCCTCTTAAGTTGTGAATGTAAATTAGAAAGAATTTTTTAAAATTAGATTTTGATGTTTTTATAAATATAAATCGGTTTAATTTAACTAATGTTTTGATAAAAATCATTTAATTACTGATGTAAAATCATAAAAACAGATAAAAGGATTTTTTTGTAAAAGAAAGGGTTGTAACTAAGACGAAAGGTAAGAATTACAATATGTTCCCGGATTCTCCTGCTTGCTGTTTTAATGTAACAAAAATAACACTCTGTCCAGCCTGATGGAACCTATTAACTTAAAGAAATCGGTAAAGGGAATATCTCTATTCCACGAAAAAAGAGTGATAAAAGCCTGGGCAACTACTGCGTCTCTCGGAACAAATCCCCAAAAGCGGCTGTCGAGACTATTGTCCCGATTATCTCCCATCATAAAATAATAATTCTTTTTAAAGGTGTAGGATGTTACCGGTTTTCCTTCGATTTCTACATGGCTGTCTTTCACAGTAACTACTCTTTTCCCATACTCACGGTCTATAGTTGTTGCCCATCTTTCAACATTAGAGGGATTTAATTTAATTGTGTATCCTTTTTTCGGAACTATCAAAGGCCCGTAATTATCTTTATTCCATGGCATTCCTTTGGGAAATATATCCGGATTGTAAATATATTTAGGAGTCGGTAAAGAGCCCAAATATTTTATATGTGTAGGAATCGGTAATTGTTTGCCGTTTACGAATACTACTTTATCGATTATCCTAATTGTATCGCCCGGTAAACCGATACATCGTTTTACATAATCGACTCCGACATCGGCAGCTTTTATCCGGTCGCGCATACCGGGAAATTCAAATACTACAATATCTCCGCGGTGAGGATCCCGCAAAGCAGGTAAACGAAAATGCGGAATTGCAATATCGGTAAAGGGAATATACCTCGGAGAAGTAGAACCGTAAACGAATTTATTAACAAGTACGAAATCTCCAACTAATATCGTATCCTCCATCGAGCCGGTTGGAATTCTTGTATTTTGAACGACAAAGGTTATAATTAAAAAAGCTGCAACGGCTGCGAAAACGAGCTGCCGAAAAAATTCTTTGGCTTTCTCTTTTGGTGTCTCCGGTTTTTTCTTTTCTTCTTCCGTTTTGATTCTAAAATTTTTTTTTACAATATCTTTAAAGGACAATTTTTTTTCCGAATTTTTAACGCTATTTTTAATGCAACAATTTTAAAACTCTATCCAGCCTAATAGATCCGATTAACCTGAAAAAATCTGTAAAAGGGATATCACGGTTCCAGGAAAATAAGGTTATAAAAGCTTCACCCACTACTGCATCCCTTGGAACAAATCCCCAGAAACGGCTGTCCAGACTATCATCCCGATTATCTCCCATCATAAAATAATAGTTTTTTTTGAAAGTGTAAGATGTTACCGGTTTGCCTTCGATCTCTACCTGGTTGCCTCTTAGTTCAACTACTCTTTTCCCGTATTCGCGGTCTATCGTAATTGCCCATCTTTCAACATTAGTTGCATCTAATTTTATTGTATATCCTTTTTTAGGAATAATCAACGGACCGTAATTGTCCTCATTCCATGGCATACCTTTGGGGAAAATTCTCGGTTCTGGAATGTAAGCCGGTCTAGGAAACGCACTTAAATATTTTATATGTTCCGGGATACGCATCATTTTCCCGTTTACAAATACGACTTTGTTGATAACACGGATAGTATCGCCGGGCAATCCGACGCAGCGTTTTACATAGTTCACACCTACATCTGCAGCCTTTATCCTGTCGCGCATACCGGGAAATTCAAAAACTACAATATCACCGCGGTGAGGATCTCGCAAAGCAGGGAGTTCGAAATGCGGAAGCGCAATATCTGTAAAAGGAATGTATCTCGGTGAAGTGGAACCGTAAATAAATTTATTAACAAGTACGAAATCTCCAACTAATATCGTATCCTCCATCGAGCCGGTAGGAATTCTTGTATTTTGAATGACAAAAGTAATAATTAAAAATGCAGCAATAGCCGCAAAAAATAGCTGCTGGAAAAAATCTTTTGCTTTTTCTTTTGATGTTCTGATTTTTTTCTTTTCTTCTTCCGATTTAATGCCGAGGAATTTTTTGAGGCCGTCTTTAAAGGACAATTCTTTTACTCCGAATTTTTAGAATAATTTTTTTTACGAATCTTTAATCTAATAATTTTTTGTTTACGATAATAAGCAAAAATTAGATAAAAGCCATCATTTCTTTTTTATCTCATGCAGAGTATTTTTGGACAATCCCTGATTTTGCTCCCCTTCTTTTAGTATTTTAAGCAAATATTTTGCAGAATTTACAATTAGTTTTGATATAATACCTTCCTTTATAAAAGGAAAGTCTTGAGTTATATTTTATTTTGTAGAGGGAAGCATTTGAGAATTGTCTTAAATTCACTGAAGAGTAATAAAATTTTATTAGTTACACTGGGTACCACAAAGTTTGCACAGAGTGTAAGATTATATAGTATTTTCTGTGGTACTTTGTGTAATAAAAATTATTAATAGAGCAAATTTTAATTCTTAATTTCGAGTACTAAATTTTAGAACGAAATTAGAAATTCGAATTAGCAGAACTCTTTGTATTTTCCAGCTTGTTTGCAATTTGTTCATCATTAAAATGAATTGTATCAAGCTCCCCGACTATTAACCCTTTTGTGCTGTCAAACTGTGATAAATATTCTTCATCAATAGGTTTTGATGCAGGAAACTTTTGTTTAAAAGGATCTACCTGCATTCCATTTTTCCAGAATCTGTAGCACACATGCGGGCCAGTAGCTTCTCCCGTCATTCCGACATAACCAATTACCTGTCCCTGCTTAACTGCAACTCCCGGATGAATACCTGCTGCTATTTTGGACATATGCAGATATTGAGTAGAATAAACACTGTTGTGTCTTATCTTTACAAAATTTCCGTTGAACCTCGAATAAGTTGCTTCGGTAACAACGCCGTCCCCGGTTGAATGAATCGGTGTTCCAGTCGGTGCGGCAAAATCGGTTCCTAAGTGAGGTTTGATTCTATGTTCAATCGGATGATACCTGTGCATGGAATATCTTGATGTAATGTGACTGAACTTTAACGGTGCTTTGAGAAATGCTTTCCGCAAACTTTTTCCGTTTTCATCATAGAACTGTCCGCCGTCGCCGTCATCAAAAGGAATAGCATAAAAATCTTCACCGTGATAGTTAAAACATGCTCCTAAAATATTTCCGATTCCTACCGGCTGATTGTCGACATACTTTTCTTCATAAATTACTTTGAACCTGTCCCCTTTTTGAATATGGTAAAAATCAACCTGCCACGCATAAATTTCAGCTAATTTATCGACGAGTTCGGGATCGACATCCTGTTTTGTTAATGCAACGTAAAGTGAATGGTTGATAATTCCGCTGGCTGTTTTTCTTTTTACAATAACTTCTTTTTTCCCGGTATATACCTTCAGCGAATCACGAAAATCTAACACAGCATAATCAACCGGACTTTCTTCGTACACAAAATATTCAAGCTCATCCGTCGAATCGATTCCGGAATAAGCATAATAAGCTTTCCCGCTGACTATTTTCCTAACATCAAAAATATTTTTATCAATAAAATTTATCTGGCTGAATTTATCAGATGGAAGATTGTATTGTGAAAGTAAATCGGAAAGAGTTTCATTCGGCTTTATTACACCGTTAGCAACAGTCACGGAATCGATTGGAATTCCAAATTCATTTAACTTTGGTTTTAGTACAGTTGCAGCCTTTTTATCATCCATATTTCTACCCTTTGTAACCGTATCCCTTAAGAGAAAGTAAGAAATCAAAAGCAATGCAATTGAATAAAAAGCAATCAGAAATAAATTAGTTTTCTTTTTCCTAGACATCAGCTCCGGCTTTAAGTAAATAAATCATTTTCTCAGCACAAATAAAAACGATTAATGTAATAATTTCAACCTATTTGAGTAAAATTTAAAAATTACCTCTAATAAAAAATAATAAATAAGACCGGAGTTATTTCCTAAAAAAATACATTCTTTGACTTTAAAACAGCCCCATTAAAGGAATTTGATTATTATTTTACAGGTTTATTTTCTCTGATAAATGTTAAGAATTTAAGAAAAAAATTTTAGCAGGAGAGTTTAATATTTTTTAATTTAGCTGATGAAATAAAATCCCTTAACTTATTTCTATTAAATTAAAAGTGTAACTAAATGATAATTTACAGTGTAACAATAATCGTTAAAAAAGAAGTTGAAAAGGAATGGCTCGAGTGGATGAAGAACACACATATTCAAAATATCATTAAGACCGGATATTTTGCAAGTTCAAAAATGTTTAAAATTCTCATCCCTTCCGGTGTTCCAGATGAAATTACTTATATGGTTCAATACGAGACCGATTCCTTTGAGAAATACAAGGAGTATTCCGAAAAAGAAGCATCGAGACTTCAGAGAGAACACGCCTCAAAGTTTCTCGGTAAATTTACAGCCGCACGAGCTATCATGGAAGAAATTTAATTCAAAATCAACCTACCTACAATAAAGTTTCGGTAGGCAGGAAATCAAAATTAAATTTATCCATAGAAGCTTCAGCGTAGATGGAAAGTCAAAGGACTATCTTCTCTTTGGCCATTATGAACAGACTTAAGAATTGATTCTTCCAAACTATGCTATTAATATTTTTAATTTTGTCCATCCCCGGAGATTTATGAAATCGAATAAAAAATTTTTGGTGTTTGTATTTTCTGTTTTTATGCTGATAGTACAAACTAACTTTGCACAGTCATCTGCCGATACTTTATTAAATGAAAAAACAAGAAATTTCGATCAGAAAAATGTTAAGCTCGAACTGCAGTTTAATTTTACCGACCAATCGGTTGCAGGTAAAGAGGAATTTACATTTGCTCCTTTAGTCGACAATTTTCAAAAACTTATTCTGCATTGCAGGACGACAACCGTATACTCAGTTGTTTTAAATCATGAAGATTTAAAATATTCAGATGATGGGAACTATTTAATAATTCAGCTTGATAAACCTTATCCTAAGGATAAAAATATAACAGTCAGCATTACTTATGTATCCCATCCTACATTGGGATTATTCTTTTTTTTACCGACAAAAGCAATCCCTCAAATACCTTATCAGATATGGAGCCAGGGTGAAGGAATAGGAAACAGGTATTGGTATCCTGCTTATGATTTGCCAGACGATAAACTTACTTCCGAAATAACGGCAATTGTACCCGACTCGCTTAAGGTTATCTCGAACGGCAGTTTAATTTCTATTATCAACAATGTAAATAATAAAACGACCACATATGACTGGAGGATGGATCAGCCGCATTCAAATTATTTAACTTCAATAATTGTTGGAAAATTTCAGACTATAAAAGAAGATATAAAAGGTATCGAACTTGATTACAACGTAATTAACAAGTGGGCTGGTAAAGTTGATTACTACTACGGCCATACTCCTCAAATGATAAATTTCTATTCAAATTATCTTGTAAAATACCCTTATTTAAGATATGCGCAAACAGCGGTACAGGATTTTGCATTTGGAGGAATGGAAAATATCACCGCCACAACTTTGAATCAAAGATTGTATCATGATGAAAGCGCCGAACCTAATTACAGCTCCGACGGATTAATCGCTCATGAATTGGCACATCAATGGTTCGGCGATGACGTAACGTGCAAAACTTTTAACGATATCTGGCTGAATGAAGGTTTCGCAACCTACATGACGGATTTATGGTTTGAAAATTATTACGGAGAAGATGAATTCCGCTACCGCCGCTACACACAAAATGAAGAATATTTTAATAACCAGCTTAAAAATGAACCTCTCGATTCTATTAAGCTTTTACCTGATCATACAATTCCTATAGAGATGAGAGGAAGTAAAGCTTATCAAAAAGGTGCGGCAATTTTGAACACATTACGTTTCTATATGGGAGACAAATTATTTCAGCTTGGGCTTCGGCATTATCTGGAAAAATATAAATTTAATGCGGCTTCAACAAAAGATTTGGAAAATGCAATGTCCGAAGAATCCGGCAAAGATCTTTCACGATTTTTTAATGAATGGATTTACAGTGCGGGATTCCCGGTTTTTAAAGTCAGCGACTCATGGGATTCAAATACTGAAAAATTAAAACTTGATGTTGATCAGGTTCAAAAAATGCTTCCGGCTGTTGGTTTATTCCACATTCCGGTCTTAGTCGAAATTACAATCCCTGACAAAACATTTCTAGATACTATTAATATATCGGAAAAAGAAAATACCTTTGAAATAAACTGTCCGCAAAAACCTTTGATGGTTCGATTCAACAAATATTTACATGTACTTTGCCGGGTTCAGTTTGAAAAACCGTTTGAAGATTTAGTTTATCAGCTGAAGTATGACGATGACGTAACCGGAAGAATTACCGCAGCTAAAGAATTAATTAAATTTGGGAAAAAATCTATTCCATATTTAAAATCCGTTTTAATCAGAGATAACTTTTATGGAATGCGACTTCAAGCTATTGAAAGCTTAAAAGAGATTGGCGGAGAAGAGACTCTTAATCCTTTATTATTAGCTTCGAATGACCTGGATGGAAGAGTTAGAGAAGAAGCTGTCCGCAGCTTATCATCTTTTAACGAAAAACAAGTCGGGCATTTTCTTTTAGACAAATTTAATGATGAGACCAATGTATATGTTAAAGGTGCGGCTGCGTACACTATCGGCGCTTTAAAAATGAAAAATGCCTTCAACATTTTAAAAGAAGCTTTGAAGCTCGATTCTCACAGGAATATAATAAGACGCGATGTTTTCGACGGACTTTCTATTCTTGGAGATGCAAGGGCTTTGGATCTTGCAGAAGAATATCTGAAATATAAATACAGCTATGGCGGAATGCATTTATTGGATATTTCCATTTTGAAATGTGTAATGAAATTTAAAGATGCAAACAAGAAGAAAGTGATTGACATTGTTTCACAAGCTCTTCAAAATCCTTATTTCCGTACGAGAAATTATGCTGCATATCTATTGGTTGATTTAAAGGCAAAAGAGAGGCTGCCTTTAATAAAGGAAGTTCTATCTAAAGATCACAGAGCGTTTACTAAAAATGCTCTTAAAAATGCAGTTAAAAAATTAGAAGATATTAACAACAAATAAGCTTGTTACTTGTTGGTTCCAAATTAAATTTTTTCTTGAAGATTGTAAAATATGATTGGGAAAATATCACCTTGTAATGGAATTGATTTTTTGAATATATATTTGGATTTTCAAATAAATATTAATTACGGTAAAAACTTTAAAATATATTAGTTAAATTTTTCGTTCATTCAAATAGAAAAACAGGTCGTTATTGTTCTTAAAGAATATTTATTATGCTAAATCAAGATTCAATTTAAACCATGAAAAAGGTTTTAAGAATTACACTCTTTACTTTTTCCTTTCTATCGATTTTTATTCTTTTCTCTTCATGCAGGGAAGATATAATTACACCAAATACACCTGTAACAAACATTAACGAACCAGTAACATCTAACGATTACAATTATTATTCATTTACTATTAATGCCGAAAATGCATCATACTATGTAATGGATCATCCGAATTTCAATTACGGATCAACAAGAGTTTACTATGCAGTTTCCAATCATTCCAACGGCAGCGCAACTATAACATTAAAAGACAAAAACAATAATATTAGATACCGGAGTAATATCAATTCGGACAGCGACGGGATAACACACAGCCTTGAGGGTGTTATTCCCGGTACCGTTGAAATTGACTTTAACCATTTTACGGGAATCCTTCAACTTCAGCTCACAGGCTATTTATAAAAAATAATATATTATTAGAATATACTTTTGCATAAACTTTTAATTTTATAAATTTTTGTTTTTAGATTTCAAATGAAAAATTGTTTTCTGTTTTTGATCCAAGATATGATATTGAGTTAGGGGGTTTATTCAAACTTCTAATTTTGTCATTTAGTGATAATTCAATAAATTTTGCTTTTAAATAACAATCATCTAAATTATTATGAAGATTAAATCAACAATTTTGTTTTTTTTCGTGTTTTTCGTTTCAATATGCTATGCACAACAATCATCCGATTATTTTCCTTCCCAAACCGGATATAAATGGTTATTCAAACAGGTTCCGCTCGATCCAATGAACAATGAAATTGATTCGTTAACTTTTTTCCGTGCCGATTCGTTTGCCGTAGTTGTGCCGTATCAAGGTGAAACATCAAACATCGTGTTGTCTAAGTACGGTAGCCTGAATTCACTTCCTCCTACTCCGTATACCGATTCTTCTTATTATAATTTTCATGATACCAACACAGATGTTTTTTTTCAATTAGCAGGATTTAATTTCTTATCAGGCTTTATTGACTCAAGCGGGCTTGATTCTATTTCAAATATAATTTCCGTTTTAAATTCTTTTCAAAAATGGTACACGGTTTATAAATTCGGAAGCCCGGTAAACACCAGCTATACTATATTTTCAAAAGATACAATTGTTAATATAGGAGGTACAAATCTTACATTAACTTTCGCCTATAAAGGGAAAAGATTACCGGATGAAACTATTCAACTTCAATCCGGAAGTTATGACTGCAAGAAATTCGTTTTAACCGGTTCAATGAGTTATCTCGTACTCCCTATTATTGCAATTCATGACACCGTTTGGATTTCCCAAGGCAATTGGATAGTAAAAGATCTAATTCCAACAGTTAATATCGATTTAACCTTGTTAGGATATGGGTCGTATTCAATCCCGGGGCTTAAAACCGAATTGACTCAGCCTTTAACTTATGTAAAAAACAATAATGAAGTTCCGGAGAATTATTCGCTTTCGCAAAATTATCCGAATCCGTTTAATCCAAGCACGGAAATTAATTTTAGTATTCCAAACGACGGAATTGTTCAATTAAAAATATTTAATATTCTCGGGCAGGAAATTTCAACTTTAGTGAACCGGTATGAACATGCTGGAACTTATCAAATAAAATTCAATGCAGCCAATTTACCAAGCGGAATCTATCTATATAGATTAGACGTCATTAACAATAATACTAATTCGATAGTTAATTTTTCGGAAGTAAAAAAAATGCTCTTGCTTAAATAGAGGGATTTTGAATGGGGCAGCCATGTTTTATTAAATACTTAAATTCATTAATTAGGCTTGCCTTCGGCTGTCCTTTAAAGGATATTGCTGTATATTTAATTTTTAAAAATTCATTATTTAGATCAAATTCGGGGCTGAATATTTTATGAATTTAAATAAAAAACTATATCTAACTGAATCTCCCGCTGCTCTGCCGCAAAGGTCGGAAATTAAAGGAGAATATAAATGGGACCTAACCGATATTTATCCAACGGACGACGATTGGGAAAAGGATTTTAAATGGATCGAAAAAAAGCTGGTTAAGTATAAATCATTCGAAGGTACATTTCATAAAAACCCGGAGAAACTTCTTGAATGCCTAAAGTTTGATGATAAAATCGGCAGGAAGCTGGAGAGATTGTATCTTTATGCAATGCTATCGAAAGACAGCGACATGCGCATAACCAAATACCAGGGAATGGATGACCGGATTAAAAGTCTTTACACTGCCGTTTCAACGGCAAATGCATTTATACGTCCTGAGCTTCTGAGTATTTCGAACAATAAACTTTTATCGATGATAAATTCTTCCAAAGGGCTTAAAGTATATAGGCATTTTATTGAAGATTTGATAAGGACAAAAGCTCATACATTAAAAAAAGGACAGGAAGAAATTTTAGCTCTTGCAGCCGAACCGAATTTAACTTCATACAGCGCTTACTCGATGTTTACAAATGCCGATATTAAATTTCCTTCCGTTGAAGATGATAACGGAAATGAAATCGAAATGTCCCATGCAAGATTTTATGCGGCAATGTATTCGAAGGACCGCGAGTATCGGCAAAGAGCATTTAAAAGTTACCTGTCCCCCTACATTCAATACATCAATACGTTTTCCGCACTTTTTAACGGCAATTTGAAATCAAATATTTTCAATGCGAAAGCAAGAAAATACAAATCGGCGCTTGAAGCATCATTGGATAAAAATTTTATATCTGTTTCTGTTTATGATAATTTAATCGAAGCGACAAATAATAATTTGCAACCCCTTCACCGCTGGGGAAAATTAAAAAAGAAATTACTGAACCTCGATGCGTTGCATCCTTACGATGTTTACGTAACTCTTTTTTCCAAGGAAACTCAAAAGACTTATCAGTACGAAACTGCCATGCGGATTGTTCTTGAAGCATTAAAACCGATGGGAGAGGATTATATTGCTTCATTAAAAAAAGCTTTTGATAACCGGTGGATTGATGTATATGAAACACATGCAAAAAGAAGCGGCGCATATTCTTCAGGCACCACTTTCGGAGTTCATCCCTATGTTCTGTTGAACTGGACAAATCTTTTAAATGATGTTTTTACGCTTGCACATGAAATGGGACATAACATGCATTCGTACTATACGGGCAAATCCCAGCCTTTTCCTTACGCAAATTATTCAATATTCTTAGCCGAGGTTGCATCGACGTTTAATGAAGCATTGCTGTTGAACTATTTAATAAATAATTCCTCAACAAAAGAAGATAAATTGTTTTTCCTCGAAAAATATTTAAACAATATTACCGCTACCTTCTACAGGCAGATAATGTTTGCTGAATTTGAAAAAGTGGTTTACGAAAAAGTGGAATCCGGTAAAGCACTTACGCCGGATGTACTAAGCGAGATTTATTCCGGTATTTATAAAAAATACTGGGGACCTGCAATGGAGGTAGATAATGAAGAAAGATTTACCTGGGCGAGAATTCCCCATTTTTATTATAATTTTTATGTATTTCAATATGCAACCGGTTTTGCTGCATCTGAAGTTTTATCAAGTAAAGTCTTAAATGATGGGAAAAAGGCAACAGAGAATTATTTAAATTTTTTAAAAGCAGGAAGTTCGGACTATCCGATAAATATTCTAAAGAATGCAGGTGTTGATATGAACTCGCCTGAGCCTATTTTATCGACAACTAAAAAAATGAACAATCTTTTGGATGAGGTTGAAAACTTGTTATAATTTTTTTTATTTTATTTCCGCTAAATTTGATTTTGTTTTCAGCTATTTCTATTACAATGAATTTATTTTCTGAATTTTTATTTTTCCCTCCGCAATTCAAGTTCGTAAAAAGAAAAATAACCTCAATAAGCAATTTTATTTAACAGGGTGAAGAATTATGAAAATCTATACTAAAAATGATTTAAATGAATTTAGTCAATCATTGACTTACGACGATATAAGCTTAATCCCAACAGAAGTCTCGCGTATAAAATCAAGGACGGAAGCAAATACATCAATCGAATTTTTAGGAATGAAGCTTGATGTTCCTGTCCTCTCCAGCCCGATGGAAACCGTAACAGGCATAGAGATGGCCCGTGAATTAACAAAGCTGGGCTGCCTGGGAATATTGAACAGGTTTGACTCATCTCTAAAGGAGATTTTAACCAATGGTAAAAACGGAAGATCAATAAAAAGCGTTTCGATTGCTCTTAATACTCCAATGAAAGTAGTTGAAAAATTAGCCGCTAAAAAATTTGTAATCTGCATAGATACTGCTAATGCAGCCAACAAGGCTGTTCTTCGTAAAGCGGAAGAAATAAAGAAGAAATTTAATGTGAAAGTAATTGTTGGGAATATTGCACATGGCGCTTCATTGAAGGATCTTGTAAATGCCGGTGCGGATGCTGTGAGAGTCGGTATCGGGAGCGGAAGTGTCTGTACAACCAGTATTCAAACAGGGATCGGAATCGGCCAGGTTTCATCTCTTCTGAATGTTTATTTTACGAGAGAAAGAGAAAATCTCAAAATAAAAATAATTGCAGACGGCGGAATTAAAAGCCCCGGTGACATTGCCAAAGCAATTTCTTTGGGTGCCGATGTCGTGATGCTAGGAAGAATGCTTTCGGGAACAAGAGAAACACCAGGTGAAATAATAAAATATAAAGGGCAACTCTGGAAAAAATATAGAGGGTCGGCATCCTTTGGTGTGAAAATGAGAAATGAATTTATCGAAGGAGAGGAAACAATGGTTCCGTATAAAGGTGTAGTGAAAAATGTAATCGACGGAATTTCCGACGGGCTTCAAAGTGCAATGAGTTATATGAATTGTTCCGGATTAAAAGAACTTAGAAAGGTGGAAACCTTTGCAGTGTTAAGTAACAGTTCATTTCTTGAAAGGCTACCCAAAACTTAAGACTATTTTTTAAAATTCTTTAACCGCAAAGAATTACTAACAACCGAAACCGAACTGAATGACATTGCAAGCGCAGCAAACATCGGATTAAGCATTCCAAATGCAGCCAGGGGTATCCCGATTGTGTTGTAAATAAAAGCCCAGAATAAATTTTGCTTTATGATTTTGATCGTCCTCTTCGAAAGCTTTATAGCCGCAACCACATCTTTTAAATCATCCTTCATTAAAATAATTGAACCGGTTTCAATTGCAACATCTGTCCCGCTTCCGATTGCAATTCCAACATCGCTTTGAGCAAGAGCCGGTGCATCATTTATTCCGTCTCCTACCATCGCAATTACATTATTTCCGCTCTGGTACTGTTTTACCGTTTTGGCTTTATCTTCCGGCAAAACTTCGGCTTCGTAAGAATCTACTCCGGCTTTTTGTGCTATTATCTCTGCGGTTTTTTTATTATCGCCTGTAAGCATTACAGTTTTTATTCCCATGTTTTTTAATTCTTTAATTGCTTCAATTGAAGTTTGTTTTATCGGATCTTCAATTGCAATAATTCCTTTTAGTTCCCGGCCTTCAGCAACAAAAATTAGTGTCTTCCCTAAACTGCTAAACTTTTTTATCGGTTCGGAAAAGCCGTCAAGTAAAATGGAATTTTCTTTCATCAACTTTAAATTGCCGGCAATCACCTTCTCATTATTTATTGATGCTGAAATCCCTTTCCCGGTTATGCTTTCAAACGAATCAACTTCAGTAAAATTAATGCCTTTTGCTTTTGCATAATTCACAACTGCTTCACCAAGAGGATGTTCGGATTTTTTTTCCAATGAATAAGCATATTTAATTAGTTCATCTTCCGGGAATCCGTTTGTAAAAACATCTACGACCTCCGGTTTGCCGTGAGTTATTGTTCCGGTTTTATCAAGAATTACCGTAGAAATTTTATGGGCTAATTCAAGACTTTGTCCGTTCTTTATTAAGATACCGTATTGTGCACCTTTACCTGTTCCAACCATAATTGCAGTTGGTGTTGCCAATCCGAGAGCACAAGGACAGGCAATGATTAGTACTGCAACAAAGTTTATCAGTGCGTAACTGAATACGGAATTTCCGCTTCCGGCAAGAAGCCAATAAATAAATGTAATTAGCGCCAAACCAATGACTGTTGGAACAAATACGGCCGCAACTTTATCCGCAAGATTTTGTATCGGCGCTTTCGAGCCCTGTGCTTCTTCAACCAATTTTATAATTTGTCCGAGCACGGAATTATTTCCAAGTGCGGCAACTTCAAAATCGAAAGTGCCGGTTTTGTTTATTGTTCCACCGACTATCTTTGATCCTTTAAATTTCTCAACCGGGATGCTTTCACCGGTTATCATCGATTCATCAACAACGGAACTTCCGTTTACAATATTACCGTCAGCGGGAATTTTACCACCGGGTTTTACAACAACTATATCGCCAATTCTTAGTTCATTTATATTAATAGTTTGTTCTTGTCCGTTTCTTTTTACAACTGCGGTTTTCGGTTTTAACGCAATAAGTTTTTTAATTGCAGTATTGGTTTTTGATTTCGCCCTGCTTTCCAGCCAACGTCCCATTAATATCAGCGTTATAATTACAACGGTAGTATCAAAATAAACATGAGCCGGTTCACCGGGGTTTAGAATTAAATCAGGAAATAAAGTTATAATTAAACTGTACCCATAAGCTGCTGCAGTTCCAACTGCAACAAGCGAATTCATATCCGCCGAAAAATGCTTTAGGTTATTCCAGAAGATTTTATAGAACCTTTTACCTGAAATAAATACAACAGGTGTTGTAAGTATCAATAGTATTTTATTTAAGTAATCTGTAGAAATATGAAGCATCTGGTTGAAGCTTCCCCACATCGCGCCCATACTTAAAATAAAAATTGGGATAGTAAGAATTACAGCAAAAATAAAATCTTTCCAAAGCTGCTTATCAAATTCGCTTTTTCCCTCAACGTTATTATCTTTTACTTCTAGACCAGAGTTGCTATTTTTAAGTGAATCTGTTTTCATATTATAACCGGCATCCTCAACCATTGCGGCGATATCTTTGATATTTATTTTCGATTCGTCAAATTCAAACGTTGCTTTTTCGGTAGCTAAGTTTACGGCAACATTTTGAATACCGTCAACTTTTTTTATTGCCTTTTCAACTCTTGCTACACAGCTTGCGCATGTCATTCCTTCCACCGGTAATGAAAGCTTTGTTAAATGAATATTTTTTGTCCCTGTTTCAGGCATTTTAATCTTCTCACTTCATAATTATAATTTGATCTTTGAAATTTTATTATCTCGAAAATAACTTTTACCGTAGAAAAAGTTATCAATAAGAATTTTTTAATTATTTATTATAACATATCCTGCTTCTTCAACAGCTTTTTTAATATCATCATGAGTTACTTTGTTTTCATCATACTCCAATTCTGCGGAACCTATTTTTACATCTTTCACATTTAAGTCTAATTTGGATAATTCTTTTTTTACAGCCATAACACAATGCCCGCAGCTCATCCCGTCGATTTTGATTGTTTCGTTTTTCATTTTTTTACTCCGAAATTTTTTACAATATTTTATTAATTTCGATACAAATTTAACATGTAAGAATAATTAGAAGGTTACAAATTTTTGCAAAATTGTTATAAAATTTTAAAGTTGGGAAAATATGTGAGTAAGTTGGCGGTTGGAGGCAAGAATTATATTTAGGGTACTTCTAAAAGCTTCAATATTCTTTGCGAACTCTGCTTATTCTTTGCGTTCTCTGCATTAATTTTTTACAAAAGACAGTTTTTAGAAGTGCCTTTTATTAAGGACTAAGCTGATCGATTGGGATTCGGTGTTTTTCTTTTAAATTTTTGAATTGTGTCGGGGTTAACCCGGTAACTTTTTTAAATTGGCTGGAAATATGCTGAACACTGCTGTATTGAAGCTTATAAGCAATTTCACTCAATGTTAATTCATCATAAACAATTAGTTCTTTTACTTTTTCAATTTTTTGATTTATGATAAACTTTTCTACCGTTATGCCTTCCATTGAAGAAAACAAATTGCTGAGGTGTTGATAACTTACATTTAAATTATCCGATAAATATTTTGAAAAACTTACATCCCCGGCTTTATCTTCACTTTGGTTTTGTATCAACTCTATTATCAGGATTTTAATTTTCTCGACCAGTTTTGCCTGCTTATCATCCAGCAGCTCAAATCCGTTATCTTGCAGCATATCTTCAATCTTCAGCATATCAATTTTATTTTCGTCGTCAAGAATTACAGCTTCTCCGAGTTGTACTTTATCAACGGTAAGATTTAATTTTTCAAGCTCTTCCCTCACCACTTTTATGCACCGGTTGCAAACCATATTTTTTATGTACAAAGTTTTCATTTTATAATAAGAGCTCGAATGCCCAAAGGTTTTATTTTCATTGCAATTAAATTTATAAAATTTACCGGAACTAAAAGTGATTAAGAATATCCAGACTCTGAAAATAAATTTTTTGTATTTTGATGGGTTATTAAATTAAATCCGTAATAATATTAATTAGCTTTAGGCTTATACATATTTTTGCCGGAAGATTGTTCCCTATTTTCATAATAGGAATTAAATAAATTATTATTTACGGAATATTTATCATGATTATTATAGGAAATCCTACCGTTCAGAAGTTTATAGCCTTCCAGGTATTTTATCCTAAAATAAAGGTTAGTTTGGTTTCTGTCCTCTAAAAAAAGTGGTGCAACGGACCTGATTTTTATAGGAATTCTCAGCCCGCCGGGATGCTTAATTTTAAAAAGTACATATCCGGTGATAACGAAAATAAATGAAGTAATTGTAAATATTTCGAGGCTAATTCTAATGATTTCGATGAGTTCCATGATCTTTTGTTTAATTGTGAATAATTCCGATTTCAACCTAATTTACCAACTTTTGTACCATTAAAAATATCAACGTATATCTACAAATCTGCGTTGTGAATTAAAATTAAATGAGAAGGATTATCATTTTGAGAATAAGTGGAAAATTAAAAATATCTAGGAAAGCATATCATCTTTTAGAGTTTTATATAAATCAGTAAATTGCTTTTAGAATGATAGTTTAATAATTTAAATGTTTAATTTACAATGAGTTAGACAACCCTGCTCCCGGCAGGTGTGTTTACAATTATTAACCAAGAAGGATATTTATGACAAAGGCGGACATTGTCGATAAAGTGGCTGAAGGTACAGGTTTAACGAAATTAGAAACAGAAGTTATTATTGAGGGTTTCTTTAAAACGGTAATAGACGCATTAAAAGAAGGAAGAGGGATTGAAATTAGAGGATTCGGAAGCTTTAAAGTTAAAAAGAAAAATGCCCGCCAAGCCCGAAATCCTAAAACTGGAGAACAGGTGTTTGTCCCCGAACATTATGTACCGACATTTAAATTTTCTAAAGATTTTAAGGAAATAGTTGATAAAGGAATGAGAGAAAAAGAAAGAAGAAGTTAGATGCTGAATTTTTGTCCAGAGTGCGGTGTTAAATTAGAAAAAGAATATAATTTTTGTCCTAACTGCGGAAGTAATCTTAAAGAAGTTGTAAATGAACCCGATGAGGGAAGTTCAATTCAAAAAACTTCCGGTGATAAAACCAATGAGAACCTAAAATCCGGTACAAGCCAAACGATTAACTCCGGTAGAGTCAGATGCGATAATTGCGGGGAAGAAAATCCTGCTGGTAATAAAGTATGTTCAGGCTGCGGTGCAAAATTGAACGATTCTGGTGCAGCAAAAAAAGAGAAGCCGCAATTGCAATTTGTAGAAAGGAAAAAAGAAAAAAAGCAGCAGAGAAAAATTTCACGCCCGGTACCTGAAAAAAACGACAAGCAGGTAAAAACGCTTGATCAAAAAGTATTGTTATCGATTATTGCGGGAGTCGTTGGTGTAATAATTATTATTTTAATTGCTGCAGGTGTTTTTAATTCGAATAACACTCCTGACGGTAATATTTCTTCACAGACACAATCACCGGGAGTAAATTTAGAAAACATTCAAAAGATAAATCAGCTTCAGGAAGAATTAAATAAAAACCCGTCCGATACAAAAGTAGCACTGCAGTTAGCAAACTTACAATTCGATGCTAGTTTGTATGAGGATGCTATTGGAAATTATAAAACATACCTTGCCAAAAATCCAAAAGATTCGGATGCAAGGGTCGATCTGGGAGTTTGCTATTTCAATTTAAATAACGATACTACTGCCATCGCAGAAATGCAGACTGCGCTGAAATACGATCCCAAACATCAGATCGCCATGATGAATTTGGGGATAGTAAATTTACGTATGGGAAACATGGATAAAGCAAAAGAATGGCTGCAAAAAGCCGTAAAACTGGATCCAACTACCGATATGGGAAAAAAGGCAGACGAATTATTAAAATCACATAGTCTAAATTAGGAGTAAATAATGCCAAGCGGAAAGAAAAGAAAACGTCATAAAATGGCAACGCACAAGCGGAAAAAAAGGTTAAGGAAGAACAGGCATAAAAAGAAATTAAGATAATTTTCGAATTAGTTAATTGCTTTTAATGTACGAAGGTAAATGATAAATTTACATTTACCTTTTATATATTTCAGCCAACTTAGCTCAGCTGGTAGAGCAGCGCATTCGTAATGCGCCGGTCGCCGGTTCAAGTCCGGCAGTTGGCTCGAAATAAATTTTAATCTATTCCCTTCAATTTTCAAATAGTCAATCATTCTTATTAAATCAGACTAATAAAAATTAAATTATATCTCTAGAGTAATCCTAAGTTATTGTCCTTGCAATTCTTTCTCTATTTGGCTGGTTTTTTTAAAGATGATTATGCTTAAATAAAAGTGAACAGAACCTTTCGAGGTTAGCGCTTTGTTAAATAAGGAGTGATCTTGACGGTTACAATGAGGTTAATCTTCAGAAATTAAATACAACTTATTATCTTCAACCAAATACTTGAAAGGCGCTACTTTAATTTTCGGGTAACGAATCCTCAAACGTTTTGTTTCGTTTAAAATAAAATCTGTTTCATTACCGATTTCAAACATAGGTGCAAAGTGAGTAAAATGCTGTTCTGCAAATTCCCTTTCCCACCCTGCCGTTTCCACGAGCCCCTGAATAAAAATTTCTTTACGTTCAATCAAATTAACCATACCGCAATTGTTATGTCCGATAAGAGCAATATGCTTGACCTTACCTACTGCAACTGCATATGACACCTGAAATTCACTGTATCTTAAGTTTGCACCTCCGGCACGAATTACAAAAGCAAACTTAGCCGGAATCCGAAGCTGCTTGCGGTTATCCATACACATGCCTATTAAAAGTTCTGCGCTGTCATATTCAGCAAATTGACGGTTTAGATTGTGGTATTCCAGCAGCAGACCAATTGGCGTATTCCTGTATTCAGGTAAAATATCTTGTTCAGTTGATATAGATACTAATCTGTTCATTCTTATTTATTTAACATGACTAATAAATATCATCAGCAATTTCGGAATAAATTTTCCGGATCAATACTCTATTCATCATAAGCATCTTCAGGAAACCACATATTTTTCTCGGTACTTACTAAAGTTGAATAAGGATGAAGCATCCCATAATTGGAGCATTTGACCGAACACCAATCTATTCCTGCTGATTCGCTGATTTCATTTTTTATTTCATCAGCGAGAACTACGCTGTCGATTTTCTGCGAGTGAATTTTATTAATTAAAAATTCTTCGTCAGCTTCATCTAAAAATGAATAAACCGGAGCCAATGCATGCTTGTCAACAGTATCCACAATATTTTCCGCAAAAATGTGTTCGGATGATTCTACTTCAACAGTTACAAGCGTTAGCTGGCCGAATAAATATTTTTCTTCTGTATGGGAAAACGGGTAGGAAGTAATTGCAGGTACTTCGATTTTAAATAATATTTTTGGCTGGGCAGCCGTTGTTTTTTTAAGAGAATAGGTACATGTATAACTCATCAGACATTTTTCTTTCGATGCCGGAGTTACCTTTTCCATAAAATAGGGATATTTTAAATCTATCTGTACCATTGCTGCATCTAAAGTAATCATATAATCCAAAATATTGGTACTAAGTTGTCCCGGTCCTATATTATCTTTATGCTGATGTAGAATTTTAATAATCTGGTTTACACACGAAGCTTCGAACTCGCGTGTAATTCTTGCTTTAACTGAAATATGTGCTACGGTATTTTGCCCCTTTTTATCGGACCTGGATTCAACAATTACCGGAAAAGGTAAATTTTTCAATTCGACATCCACCAAATACCTTTTATCGCTGCTCATTTTTCATTTCTCCTCGATTATAAATTTTTTCAAATAATAGAAAAAACATTTTCATTTTACTAACCAAACTTAATACAATTATCCTGGGAATTATTTAAGCGGGCTCACTTGAGTATTGTTATATTAGAAAAAAGAACATCCTGCTCCTTATTTCAAATTCCGGAATTGAGCAATGTTTTCTTCGGTTGCGCTGCCGCTGTATAAAACGAACTACCAGTTACCGTCTTTTTGTTTTTTCCGGACCTTTACATAATATCCGTGTCTTTCTTCAGGCAAACCTTTTTTATTTTTTCCGATATATTCCTACTGCTCAAAAGTGAGGCATAAAGCAGCAAGGTTTTTTATATAGAAAAAGATTTATTTAAATTTAATTCTATCTATTTTATTATCATTAACTTATAAAATAATTATATCGGTTTATACTTCCCTTTTATTACAAAACTATTCCCTGGTAAAGATAAATAATTTTGTAAAGTATCATAAATAGCCTGGTATTTATAATCTTTCAACTGATATGGTATATTTTGTCCGAACGGCTGTATTACCGGGAATATTATTTCCGAGGTTTGCGTTATATAATTCATTCCCGCTCTGTTATCAAATTTCCCGTCATGACCGGGAGTGCCGTCTGCATTAAAATTATCGAAGCCAAATAATTCCAATAACCTTACATTGTTTATTGAATTCGTCTCCGTACCATCTGATTTTTTCAAATAGATATCAAGATCGAGATCGGTGATTCGTCCGTAATAAGGAAGTATTCTATACATATTTTTCATTTTCAATTTCCAGGCTTTTTTATATTGAGTTTTAAGATATGCGGGTTTGACAAGTTTTAAAACTCCTGTCGTCTTGGAATTATTTACAAGCTCGGAAATAAATTCACCGTAAAACAAATCATCGGAATCAGAAGTACTACCATTTTCAATTCTATATGCAACCGCAATTATATCCGCATCATCTATTGGTGTAAGAAATGTAATAAAACCAACAGACCATTGAATAATATAATCGCTTCCTAAATTCAAAAGCTCAAATCGTCCTATTTCATGTTCTCCGGGAGTAGCATTACCACTTTGCCTTAATTCATCCGGATACATAGCCGGGGCAGTTCTGGGAGGTAAGTTAATATAAGCTTGAGCAGTAATTGAATTTTCAACTTGCGAAACTTGATGTATGGATTTATACACTTCAATATCTTTCACACGATAATTAAGACTTGCTAATTGACTGCCGTAAAAAAGATTAAATAAATTCAATCCCGATGAAGTATCTGCATAAACCGTATCAAGGAAATAGCTATTTCCGGAATACTGCAGGTAATTTAATTCAAATGATGTCCGGTCATCTACCGGAGGTGAAGTGGGTTCGCTTTTTTCTGTACAGGCCGTTAAAAGAAAAGCAAACAATAATGCAGAGGACAAAAAAAACTTCATGCTACCCCTTTCAATAAGTTGAGAAATTTAATTAGGAATAATTTGTTTGAATTTTACTAAGCTCCATAAAAAAATTATGCAGTCAACCGCCCTATTTTAATCATTGTTCCCAAACCCGGTTATAATGTGGCATTTCAAGTACCGTTATAAAGTCACTAAAAACTTAATGTTTATTTTTTTAATTCACAATGAAATTATTTTTGATAAATATTTTTATTATGAGCAAATAGAAACGTGAGTTTAAATGATTCTTTCCCCATAATTATGTGTTAATTGAATTTATCCATTTTTATTTCTTGAATTTCATTCTTAACATTTTGTGATTGGTTTCTTCATGAATATATTCTTTCATCAATTTAAAACCATATTTTTCATAAAAGGTTTTACCGATTACATTTTCTTCAAATACTTCCACTTCTAATTCTTTGTACTGCCCGGAAACAAAGTCCATTAACATTTTACCAATCCCTTGACCGATTTTTTCCGGCCTGACAAAAATTCCACCAACCTCATTTCCAATCATAGAAATAAATCCATCTAAACCGTTATCTCCTTCAAAGACCCACGTTTTCGTTTGCGGTAAATAAATTTCCCGGATATGATCTTTTTCCTTTTTAATGAATTCCGGTTCTAAAAACGCGTGCGCTAAAGATGATGAATGATAATATATTTCCAATACTTCCCCAGTATCGGTTTCATGGAATTTTCTAATCACTGTTGTGTTTTAACTTTTTTCTGAAATTTTTAATGAGAAAAAATGAATCGACAACAGCTAATAGAAGGAAAAAATATCCTGAATAGTTTTTCCATGAACCTATATCCTCAGGACGGATAAAAGCTGTATTCATTAAACCGACAAGTAAAAAAATTGCAGTTCTAATTACTGCCCAGGTTTGATTTTTCATTTGTCTCCCTTTTTAATCGAAGTTGATTATTCTTTTTTTATAATCGTCATTATTTCAACGCAAGTATTAGCACAATAACAATTCCGTAAAAACAAAAGCCGGCAATAACAAATTTCCAAAGAGATTTTATAAACGGATCCCCGGGGTTATCATTTAACTTTGGGTAAAAGACAAAGTAAACCGGGAGCAGGAAAGCGGATATTTGTAAAAATCTATTAAAATATTTTCTATTCATTTCTTTGCCCTTTTTTGTTTTTAGTTTTATCTATCATCCCGCCAATAAAAAACATTAATGAATATATCATACTTAATACCAATTCCCATGTTCTGCCATTTACAATTTGGTATATTCCAATAATCAAAGAGACAGCACTAAATACAAAAAGTAAAATAGATAATTTAAATTTCATTTTAATATCACCCTTTTTATTAGATTTGGTTGAGCTTTACGGATAAGAATATAAACAGGATACTGAAAAATAATGCCAACCCAATAATAAATCCAATCGATGACATTTTTTTACTCTTTAATTTTTCTTTCGCCGATAACTCAATAGGATTCTTATTAAACATACTCTCTATCAAACCGCCGGTTGCCAAGCCTATAATAACACCTAACAAAGGTCCCAGTGCAATATTACAAAGTGCTAATCCTAAAGGAATACCGCATGGAATACCAATGACCAATCCCATTTCAATGAAATGTCCTTTTTTATATCTTTTTTGTTCTTTCATGTTGTTCCTCACTTTTATTACTCAAGGAAACTGCTTACTCGAGTAAACCGTTAATACAGTTTGTATTATGTTTTCGAATTTCAAGTAGCGACCGACTAAAAAACTGTCATTGCGAACTCCGGATCATCTGTCAGCATATTGCCGGAGTGAAGCCCGCTTTAGCGAGGTCTCGCCCTTAGGCGGACAATCTCACTTCAAATTCTTTAAGAAGTAGAGATTACTTCATCCCGATACTGCACGATGACTGATGAATCGGGATTCGTAATGACAAAATAATTTTGGGGTCAGTCATTTATGCAAACAAAACCTTAATATTGTAACCGTTTTAAAAACTCAATTGATCATTAATTAAACGTTCTATTAAAGTAATATTATCAAGAAAATTAAAACTCCTATAAGAATTAATATTGAACTTATAATGATGAATTTTTTTCTTCGTTTCTTTGCTTCTTCAATTTTTATCGATACAGTTTGAGTGTCTTCAATATCTTCAATACTTTCATTTAACTCCCTTAGTTGATTTTTATAGGCCGGCCATTGACCGAATAATGAAATTAAATATGCAATAACAGGAAACAAATATAAAACCGGATCTTCGAAAGGTGTTCCCATTTTAATTTCATTATATTTGAAATAATAGTACAAGAAAAATCCGGCGACTACAAATAATGGACTGGATAGCGCGCTGATGAAAACAAACTTTTTATAAGTTGTTTTGAAGAAGTGTAACTTCTTTCGTAAATTTTCAATTACGGAATCGCCTTCTGTTATTAAATTAAGTTTCTTTAAGAATCCAAATTCAACAAAAACAAGTATGAATGAAATAACAAGGAGAAGACTGATAACTATTTTATAGGGATATTGATAATTAAGAAATATCAGCAGATAAATTAATCCGGCAATGGATGTACATTTATAAAATATGTCAAACAATATTCCAAACCTGCTTGACCTGGAAATTTTCTTTGATTGTTTTTTCCGGTACGACTGAATATCCTCAAGAGAATACTTCTTCATTTTTGATTTATTCTCTCCGGCTGTTTTCCAGATATTTTTAATATCAAATTCTTCCATAGCTTTGTAATTATTTTAATAAGGGTTTTATAATTGTTTCCAATTTACGTTTAAGGCGCACTAAACGAACGCTTACATTTTTTGTACTGATGCCTATGATATCTGCAATTTCATCATAAGACTTATCCTCCAGGTAAAGTAAGATAATTGCCTTTTCAACCGGACTTAACTTATCTATTCCGAAATACAAAGCCTTGATGCGGTATTCTTTATCCGGTTCTTGTTCATGATCGGCAGTTCCACCTAACTCAGTTACATCTTCGAGATCGATAAATTTTATTTTTCTTTTTTTTCTGAATTTTGAAATTGCCGTATTTAAGCTGACTCTATAAATCCAGGTAGATAATTTTGAGTCTCCTCTAAAAGAGGACAGGCCTTTCCACAAATTAATAGTGATATCCTGGAACAGATCGTCTTTATCCGGCTGATTACGGCAATAAATATTACAGACCTTTATAATAAGCTCTTGATTATCGTAAATCAGCTTTTCAAATTCTGTTTCCGAAATTTTATTGGCCATTCACATATTATGTTTTTTAATATTAGACGCAGGTTTGAAAGAAAAACTACACTCTTATTTAATATTTTTTGACGGGAATTTTTTTCAATAATAGGAGTATTTAACTTTAGAATCTCTAAAAAACTAAATGCGGAATCGCTGAAGGCTTGGAATGCTTTGTTAGCCCTTGTTTCTAAAATAGTTTTGTTTGATTCGTGTATTCAACAACTCTATTGTCTGCAAGTTGAACATATTTCTTATTCGTATCATAACCTACATAGTTACGGCCGTTTTTTATTGCAGATAAACTTGTGGTTCCACTTCCTAAGAAGGGGTCCAAAACGACATCTTGTTTGAACGAATATAATTTTATTAAACGGTTAGGAAGTTCTTCGGGAAATGGGGCGGGATGACCAATCTTTCTTGCGGAAACCGCCGGAAAAGTCCAAACACTTTTTGTCCATTCTAAAAATTCTTCTTTTAAAATTGAACTTTCTTTCCCTTTGCTATCATGACTAAATGTTTCTTTTGAAAATACTAAAATGTACTCGTGAATATCTCTTAAGACTGGATTAGCTGCAGACAGCCAACTTCCCCAAGCAGTTGAAGGACATGCACTCGAAGCTTTATTCCAAATTATTTCTCCACGCATTAAAAACCCAACTTCAATCATATCTCTAATAATAAAACTATGAAGTGGGAGATAAGGTTTTCTACCAAGATTAGCAATATTTACACAAGCACAGCCACCGGGAACTAAAACACGATATGTTTCTTTCCAAACATTTTTTAATAAAATTAAATTCTCTTCTAAATTCAGGTTGTCGTCATATTCTTCAGTTACATTATATGGTGGTGATGTAATCATTAACTGAATTGAATTATTCGGTAATTCATCTGAACATTTGAACAGTAAAAATGTTTATTGGTATATTGTTTTGACAAAACTTTGTTTTTCTATTTTACTTATTGCTTGTTTTACTCTATAGTCTTTTTTATTAAAAGTAACTATAGAAAGCCATCCATCTTTGTTAAAGCTCTTCTCAACAATTGCATATTCAAATTGACGATGACAATTTGCACATACAAGTACTAAATTTTTGGGATGATGGCCTATATTCGGTATGATATGATGAATTTCAAAATATGGATTAGTATCTTTCTTCAAAAATGAGAACGAACAAACTTGACATCTGCCTTGATAAATACTTCCAAGAATAATTCTGATATTTGGTGGTGTTTTTTCTTTACCATATCTATTCGAAAATATAATTCTTTCCCTTACTTCTTCATTTGAATAATTTGATAATCTTAAAAATTCATTATATGCAATCTCTAGTTTATTTAATCGTGTTAATTCAGAAATATTTTCAATATTTTTTGATGCTGTTGTATCATCCTTTGACTTGTCGAAATCTTTTTGATATTCGCTAGTTAATTTTATAAATGATTTTTCCGTTAGCAGTCTGTATACAAATTTTTCTTTATTTAGTAATTGCAAAATTAATTCGTCACCTTCTTGTATTTTATTATCCGAGAACCAATCTTTCAACCCACCAATTCTATTTTCATTTGTAGAACTATAATAATAACTAAAATTTTTAGATAAGGGAGTTGACAAATCATCAAAATAAATTTCGACCTTTTGACTTGATTTAGGTAAATATTTACTAAATCCTCTAGGTATAGCCAACAATCCCTTTTTAATTCTACTTTTAGTTACACGAATCGTTTTATAACTATAATTAATTTCACTTCTTTCAACAATTCTTTTTGGGCTTTTTGTGCTCATTAATTTCTCTAGACTTATATTATAAGATTTTGATTATTTTCTAACCTTGAATACTCACTCTATAAAATCCAAAATCTATTCCAGTTCCTACAATTTGATTACATTCTGGGCAACGAACTGTTTGTTCAGGGTCATAAATTAGTGAATTATGTGCTACACATTCCCAGGTATACCCATTCCAAGTCCATTGTTCAGTCATTTCTGCTGTAAAATTTATTGTATCTAAGTCTGTACCGCAGTTAGTACATTGTGGGTGGGTCTTTTCCATAATTCTTCATCCTTATAAGTTTATTTAACTATGCAACTCTTGCTAATCTTAGTTCTCCACGTGGATTTGTTCCTAAACTCGGTAATTTAATATAATCTTTTCTACTTAAAAGATTTAAAGTTTCTACTTGAGCTTGTTTCGGAAAATAAAACAATCCACCTTTACCACCCCAATTAATCTGAACATAAATCATATCACAAGAAGGCAGATATTTGTCTTGAAATTCTTGTGCGTTATCTGCATCAACAGTCCAAATTAATTTCACTCCAGCAAAGCCGGTCCCACTTTTTGTTTTAATAGAAATTGGATTATTAAATAGTTTTACATCAATTTCTGGTTCTGTTATTGGCAATTCTGTTTCAACGTTTGCTTCCCCAAATTTATAAACTAATAAGGAAACAATTATTCTTTCACGAATTGACCCAACTTCCATACCGATTTTTCCAGCTCTTTGGCTTTCTAGTTCGGCAATTTGAAACAATTTTGGAAGTTTATTTTGAATTCTTTTTACGATTTCAGATTCTGTGAAAATATCTAATAAAGTCATAATATTTTGCAATAATTTGAATATTCTTTTTGATAAGATACTAAAACTTCAAGTAAAATATTTTTAAACTATGCAAGAGGACTCACTATTAATTATGCCAAATTATCAGCCCTCAATTTGTTAGGTGTATATTATTAATTTTGTGCAGTCATCTTAACTAACTCTATCCACCATCATGTCAAAGTTTTACCCCTAAACCCGGAAATAGAAGAATTGTTTTCGGGTATTGTTATAATATCAACTAAAATTTATCATTTTATCTTTTAAATGACAAAAAATTTTTCAATAATTAAAAAAAGATTTCCGGCTCTTTTCGTTCTTTACACGTTTCACTTAAACGTAATGCAATATCTTTAATTAAACCTTCCTTCATCGTTTTTGCATTTTCCGGACAGCCTTTAATGCAAGCGCAGCATAAGATGCATTTTTCTTTATCTATTAAAGTATAATCTTTAGCATCAATCGCTCCGACGGGACATAACTCTGCACAATCGCCGCATTTTTTGCATTTATCGCTAACTACGATAAAATCAACAGAATATAAGTCCTCTAATTTTTTGTAGGGATATTTTCCGGGAACATTTATATCAGGAATATTATAGAGTGATGAATTCGATTGAAGTTTTTCTTTAATTTTGCGGCCAAACATTTCTGCAAAATTTAAGTCAGTCGAATCAGGACGGGATACTGCAATCGGCGCATCGGAATTTGAGAAGGCATGTTCTCCGATAAATGCCGCACATGCGACCGGAATACCTCCATTCTTCTTCATAATATCTTTAAGTTCAAGAAGTGCATCTTCGTAATCCCTGTTACCATAAACAACAATACATACAGTTGGGGTTTTGTCGGCTTTTATCGCATTCAGCCATTCGATTAAAAGTGCAGGCACTCTTCCGATATAAACCGGTACAGCAACAACAAGCAAATCATTTCCTGATGTTTGTAATTGCTTCTCCCGTGCCTTTGGTTTAGTAACATCGATTTGCTCTGCATTGTTTTGACCAATACCTCGAGCTATCGCCTGAACAATCGATCTTGTTGTCCCCGTAGGTGAAAAATACGCCAATTTCAATGAATGTATTTTCATTAATTATTTCCCTTCAACAACACATCCAAAATTAATCATTGACGGATCGAATAGGATCATTTTATTTTAAATTTTCTCTTGAATTTTTCTCATTAAAGATGCTATTCCGTAAAACCGTCATTTGGTAAATTATTCCTACCATATTTTTTTAATATTAAAAAATATATTATTGCCGAAATGACGCCAAAAATAATTGTTGCAATCATATCATTTGTATCTATTGCCGTTTTGCCGGTAAGACTAAATAATTCATATACTAATAGCCCGGGAATAATTATTAGAAATATATTCCAATCTTTATTTTTTCCTTTTCCGGATAGTGTTATAATCATAAAAATTGCTGTCATTGTTCCAAATGAATTTCCTATTGTATCGGCTATATGATAATCATTTATATTGTTTGCATAAATATATGGTCTGTAAAAACTTCT
>CAZKUR010000047.1:0-31278 GCA_964556005.1 uncultured Ignavibacteriaceae bacterium
TAACACATAACACATTTCAAAATTATTTTGATTCGGTATATAGTTATGAAACAGGTAATAGCCCATATGGTGGATTTGCAATCGGAGATTTCGATCAAGATGGCAAAACGGAATTTCTTGGAGGAAGCATGGAAGGCGATGTGGTTTCAATTGAGAATGACAGCGATGATAATTATAGAGTTAGCTGGACCGGCTCGGTTGAAACCTGGAACGCTTATTTGGCAACACAAACAAATGATCTGGACGGAAACGGTAAGGATGAAATCTGGATTATGGGAGATGCTTTTTATAACGGAATACCAAAAACAAGAATTACAATCTTTGAAGCAAACGGAAATGATAGTTATCAAGCTGTAGGAAGAATTGATCTGATAGGCGTTTTTTCATTCGATGCCGGAAATATACAATCATTGGATGTTGATAAAGACGGCAAAGATGAAGTAATGGTTTGTATTGACGGAAATGTTATAATACTGAAATTTGCCGGCAGAAAAAACGATCAGAAATATAAGATCTATTATATTAAGCAGAATCGGGATCCTGATATTATTTATTATGGAGCGACAATGTACGATCTTGATAATAGCGGAAAAGAAGAAATTATTATATCAACGCAGAATTATCCGAGTACCGGTTATAGATTGCTTTCGGATATTTATACTTCCGATCCAATGACTAATGTAATAAAAGAGAAACCTGAAACGCCTGAGAATTATTACTTATGTCAAAATTATCCAAATCCTTTCAATCCAACAACTACCATAGAATACCGCCTTCCTCAAAAAGTATTTGTAACATTAAAAGTTTACAACATACTCGGTCAGGAAGTAAAAACTTTAGTGAACCGGTTTGAAAATCAAGGGAAACATCAAGTAAAATTCGATGCCGCAAATTTGCCGAGCGGAGTATATATTTATTCAATGCGGGTAAACGACTTTGTACAAAATAGAAAGATGATATTGATGAAATAAAATATACTTTTGATTTTATGAATGATCGGGAGGAAAATTTCCTTCCCGTTTATTTTAATAAATGTCAAATCTCAGTTATTTATTGAAATAAGTGTTCACGTTTAAATTCATTGGTAATTTCAGTCTTATATCGAATAGAGGTCAAATGTGGTACCTACTTTTTCTTGCCTTTCTCGAATTTTAAATGTAGAAATTAAAAAATCAGTGTTAATCCGCGTTGTCAGTATCGTCTGTGTTCTATTCGGCTATTGCAATAGACGCTGCATAAATATGATTTGCGCCGGCATTTTTTATTACTTTCGCACATGCTTTTGTCGTTGCCCCTGTTGTAATAACATCATCGACTAATAAAATATTTTTATCTTTTATAATTTTTGCTTTCTTAATTTTAAAAGCCCTGCTGACGTTTTCTTCTCTTTCCTTCATGTTCATAGTCGTTTGGGATTGTGTAAACCTGATTCGTTTAATAATTCGTGTGCTTACCGGAATTTTTAGTGACCGGCTGATTCCTTTTGCTAAATAATAAGACTGGTTAAAACCACGCTCAGCTTTTTTAAGATGATGAAGCGGAACGGGAATAATAAAATCTATTTTCCATTCTTTTATTTTAGTTGATAGCCTCTCGCCGATTACCGAACCCAAATACTTTCCGATTAAAAACCTGTTATTATATTTCATTGCGTGAATTATATTTTGAAGTTCTTTACCTTTTTCGAAGATAAATGGAGAGGCAAAACCGCTTACAATATTTCCGTCCGAAAATTTTCTATTATATTCATGTGTCAATCTCTCTTCATCTAAAGGTTGAATCGAGTTTAAACAATTTTTGCAGACAACCCTTTCCCCGGGGCTAAGTTTTTGTTTGCACCCGGGACAGAATCTCGGCAGGAAAAAATCAAATATTGAAACAGTAAATTCACCCATGAAAATGTCTCCCTTTATAAAAATTAGATTATACTTACAACATTCCCGATCTCTTTCTGAAAAACCATTCGAGAGCAAATAAAATAATAGCTGCAATCATTAACCATTCATCCGACCATAAATTAACTTCGCTTGTTTTAAGTTTAACGCTGGACGCGGTTTTCAATCTCTCATTTAGCCGGTTGAATAATAGTTTATAATCAGGCGCTGTATAATATTTTCCTCCGGTATATTTTGCAAGTACGTTTAGGAAATCATAATTCATTCTCGGATTTACCATTTCTATATCGACATCGCCGATATTAAACTCACCGATTGCTTTACCTATTTGAGATTTATTTCTTTCTGCAGTTCCTTCATATTTATAATCACCGGCTTTTGATGCGTTAAAAGTTCCTTCATACAAACCATTTCCGATTGAACCTAAATGCACTTCATATTCTTCATTTTTATTTTTAATCTTTACACTTACATCTGCATCGGAAACAGGATTTAATGCTTCGTCGTAAACCTGTGCATTAAATTCAATTGGTTCATCAAGTGCATAAAATTTTCTCGTAGTTTTTAATGTAAATTGTTTCTGCTCGTTCGAGATGTTCAACCACTTTACACTGCTGTGAATGAAACTGTCGAATAAATCGAGATGCTGGGGAGCAGTCTGCAGTTTCCATTTCCAAATATCTTTCGCCAATACCGCAATCGCTCTTTGATTACCGAACCGTCTTGTTACTATTAATGGTTTGCGGATTGGAACGTTACTGATTTTAACTGTAGATAAAACCTCACTCTCCGGTTTAGAGCCAAAATCGGTTGCTGGCTGGTAAACAGGCGGTAAGTTATTCCATGCCTGGATCGGATCCGGTGCATTATTCTGCAATAATGAATTATCGGATTCATCCGGTGAAATAACAGGCTGTACTTCATTTATCCCTGCTGCCTGTTTCCCGATTGTAAAAGGAAGATCGCTTTGAAGATCTTTTAATTTTGTAAAATCAATTCCGCTTGATAAAGTAATAAAGAATGGTTTGTTCTTTGTTTGGATTTCACGCTCAACTTCTTTGTAAAAATTATCCGGCGTTTCCTTCGAAGGAAATCCGATAAGAAATAAAACATCGGCACTGTCAAGAATTTTTTGCCTGTTATTATTTTCAATAAACCTATTTTGTGCAATAACAGTAATCGGATTAACAACAATATTTGTATCCAGCATTAAGCTGTTTTTAATAAACGAAAGATCGGCCGAAACGCTCCCGGCAATAACTGCAATTTTTAATTTGTTGCTTCGTACATTTATAAAAAACGATTTCTTATTGTTTGCATAGGTAAATTCGCCTTTAACCTTGCCTGCTTCGACTGTTAATTTTTTATCGCCGCTTGTTTTCGGTGCATAAATAAAATTGATATTTTGTATACCATCGCTGCTTAAAGTTATGTTTTTTTGATCGATTGCTTTGTTGTCTTCGTAAAGTGTAACAACTATATTTTTGTTTGCGAATCCTTTGTTTATAATTGTCGCTGCAATGGTCGTCGGATTGTTTACATAAATATATTCATTATGAAGAATGTTTTTAACCTCTATATCATTCCGCTGTGAAGTATCACCGACTCCGATTGTATAAACCGGGATACCCATTTTTTCAGCATTATAAACCGGGTTCATTCCTTCCGTAATTACACCGTCGCTTATTATAACGATTGAAGAAATATTCTGGTCGGTTTTTTGAATATTGGAAAATATATTTGAAAAATTTGTACTTCCCTCGGAAAAATTAATTTGTTTCAGTGAATCAAACGGCAATTTTTTAATTTTAGTCCCGAATGTGAAAAATTCGGAGTTGTTTATCAGACCGCTTTTCCCGTAACCGGTAATAAAATTTTTTATATTTTCTTCTCTGTGTGTTCCGTCTTTTATCTCTATTGATTTTGAATTATCGACAAAAACCATATTGACAGGTTCGAGAATTACTTTTTTTGTCAGCGCCAAAATAGGTTCGAAAAAAATAAAAATGAGAAGAATTAATGCAAGAGTCCTGAGCAAAATCAGAAAAACTTTTTTGGATGGTTTTACCTGTGGAATAGTATATCGATAAACATAAATTGCATAACCGAGAACAACAAGAACTGCGAGAATAAAAAATACCGGGCTATATGAAAATGACAATTTAATTTTATCGAAACCAAACATTAAAATGAAAGTTCTCCCTTCAAAACCGTTACCGCATCGCCCATTATGTATAGTTCGTTTTTCTTTGAATTATGTTTAACCGTAACTCTGCCTCTTCTATTTATTATATCGCCCTGCTCAAATGTTAAAATTGTTTCGTCTTTTTCATCTTTAACAAACCCTAATTTTTTTAATACCAGCATTAAAGGGCCGTTTGCCGAACCGGTAACGGGGTCCTCATCGATTCCGTAAAAAGGTGCAAAGAATCTGCTGTGTGCAAAATCTTCCTTTTCAAAAGTTTCAAGCGTAAATACCACGAACGATTCTACTTTTTTAATCGATTTGTTAATCTTCAAAAGAGCTTTGAAATCAGGGCTTAAATTTTTAAGTGCTTCCAAAGTCTTAATATAAATATACAGATATCCGTTCTCCAATAATATGAAAGGAATTTTCCGGTCAATATCTTTTGAATAGATGTCGAGTGCATCTAAAATTGCATGCTGATTTTCCGTATATTCAATGGAATTATATAAGGGCACCTGCATAAAATATTTGCCGTTTTCGCTGCCGCAATTTAAGATTCCCGAACGTGTATTGAATTTGATTTGAGATTTCTCTTTTAATATTCCGTTTTCTTTTAAGAAATGAAGCGAGGCGATGGTAGCATGTCCGCATAATTCAACTTCGACTGCAGGTGTAAACCATCTTAGATTATAATCCGCTTTATCGACTTTGCCTGCCGGAGCATCAGCGGAGGCAGGTTTTGATAAAAAAGCAGTTTCGGCAAGATTCATTTCTCTTCCAATTAGCTGCATTTCTTCTTTAGTCAATCCATCGCCGAAGGTTACTCCTGCAGAATTACCTTCGAAAGGATTTTTTGTGAATGCATCTATTTGAAATATTTTAATTGTTCTCATTTGACCCTAATAATTTTTCAAAATTCCATTCTTTTAATTTTTCGAATGTTTCATAATCGGTTAAATCAAAATGAATCGGAG
This sequence comes from uncultured Ignavibacteriaceae bacterium, assembly GCA_964556005.1. GTDB lineage: Bacteria > Bacteroidota > Ignavibacteria > Ignavibacteriales > Ignavibacteriaceae > CAZKUR01. The sequence continues at coordinate 5,058 of CAZKUR010000047.1, forward strand.
AAACCGAAACATAATTATTTTTAATTGCCACCTGGTCAATCTCCAAACCTTCATCCACCTCAAGCAGGTTTCCTTTAAGCCAGTAATAATCTCTTCCCTGGGGATCGACTCGTTTCTCATAAATATCATCCCATTTTGATTTTCCCTGTTTGGTAACCAGAACGCCTTTTATTTTATCTTCCGGTATATCCGGTACATTGACATTCAGCAAAGTTCCTAAAGGAAGATCTTTACCGTAAACTTTTTCAGCAAGAAGTTTTGCAATCTTCCCGGCAAATTTAAAATCTTGTACAGCATGGTTTGTAACTGAAATTGCAATTGCCGGAACATCCATAATTGCTGCTTCTCTTGCAGCCGAAACCGTTCCGGAATAAATAATATTTATCGCAGTATTTGAACCGTGGTTGATTCCCGAAATAACGAGATCCGGTTTTTCATTCATTATATTTCTTATCCCCATTTTCACACAATCAGCCGGAGTGCCGTAAACTGCGTAGCCGAAAAAATCACCGTTCTTATTATATTTTAAAACTCTAAGTGGAATTTGCATCGTTATTCCATGCCCGACTGCACTTTGTTCCATAATCGGTGCAACAACAGTTACATCTGCAATTTCCTCTAACGCTTCCTTTAAAGTATAAATTCCTGCTGAGTCAATTCCATCATCGTTGGTTATTAATATCTTCAAATTTTTTCCGATTTTAATGAAAAATAATTATGAAAATTAATACATCGGACTTACAGTAACAATTGATTGTGACGGGATGGAGTTATTTAATTATTAAGAATGCCGCTGAGTAAAATAAATCGGAAGCAAAAAAATTGTTTTATAATCTTTAAAATAACTTCAAATTCAGGTAGTCGGTTAATTTCACCCCTTGGGGTTTGAAGGTATCTATATGAAAAGATGAATTATAATACTGTCAGCCCTTAGGGCTTTATAATAAATTATTAATAGTACTAAAAAATATTGATCAAATTGTTGATTATAAAAAATGCCGAAGTCATGAAATTATTATAAAGGAAAGTAAAAAAAGAAAGTATTAAAATCCCAAGTTATGATATAAAATTTTCTTGACCAGTATATTAAATCTTCAATTGCTTGATTAGTTAGAACGATTTTCACTTCATTTTTCTTTTTACCGCAGAGTGAATAAAGTAAACACAGAGGAAACAGAACTGAATTAACTAAAAAATAAATTGTAATCTCTGCGCACTCTGCATGTCCTCCGTTTGCTCGGTGTTTAAATATTGTCATATAATTATGAAAATACCATTTTAAATAACCTTACTAACCAAAAATGCAAATCCATATACTGCTCCTGCGGAGTACTATGATGTATTATTTTACTTTTTTTATAATCATTCAACTCCTAACGGAGTTGTTTCTCTAAAATTATTTTCTAATCTTTCCTTCTTTCACTAATTTTAAATCTAAAAAAACTATTGGCAAAATGCTCATACTCAAACCTAACATCTTCAAAAAATATCCTGGAATAATTTTTGGTTTCAGCACTAAGTTTGGTGCGGATAGAAATGCTCCATATTATTTTAACACTTCTTTTTCTGTCGGTGATAATCCTGAAATTGTTAAAGAGAATAGAAAAATCTTTTATGAATATTTGGGATTAAGCGAAGTAACGGTTGCATATCAAAAACAAATTCACAGCGATATAATTTCTGTCGTTGATAGAGGAGGCAACTGCGGCGAAAGCGATGCAATAATAACCGTTAAAAAAAATCTTGGACTTGCGGTTAGTGTTGCCGACTGTGTTCCAATCTTTATTTATGATAAAATGCAGCTTGTAATTTCAGCAGTTCATTCCGGCTGGAGAGGAACTGAGAAGAAAATTTTGCTGAAAACTCTTGAGAAGTTAAATGATGAATTTAACTCGAAACCGGAAGATTTAATTGTTTATTTAGGACCGTCAATCAGTCAGGTAAATTACGAAGTTGGGGCGGAAGTCGACGAAAAATTCGAAAAAAGGTATTTAATCCCGAAAGAAAACAAATTTTTACTTGATGTGGCACAGGTTAATTATGATATTTTAATTAAATTTGGTGTGAAAAAAAGCAATATTCAAAAGTCGGGATTATGCACTTTTGAGATGAATGAATTTCTTCATTCGTACAGAAAAAGCGGTAAATATTCCGGTAGATCACTGGGAATAATTGCTTTGAAATAAGTACAGTTATTACGGATAATTTCAAAGTAGGAAATTAATGCAGAATATCATAAGAATAAAAGGTGCATCATTTTACGGCTATCACGGTGTACTTTCCGAAGAACAAAGCGTTGGCGGGAAATATGAAGCAGACGTGGACATTTACACAGATTTTTCGCAAGCTTCGGAGCATGATAAATTGACCGAAACAATAAACTACCAAAAAGTGTACAAATTCATGTATAAGCTTGCACTTGAACATAAATATTATTTGATTGAAGCTTTAGCCGGCAAAATTGCTGATGAGCTTTTAAAGAATTTTTTAAGGATTGATAAAGTAGCCGTTCGTGTCAGGAAGCATAATCCTCCGATGGGAGGAGTAGTTGATTGTGTAGAAGTGGAAGTGATAAAATCCAGAGATGAGTTGAACAGAGGCTGAGAATTGATGTTTAAAGATTTCAAAAACACTGCCTATATTGCATTGGGCTCAAATAAAGGAAACAAGATAGAGCATTTAAGGGATGCGGTTGAAAGTATAGATTCCGATTTTTATTCAGCGGTTGAGAAAATTTCGCCGGTTTATGAAACTCTGCCGGTAGGAACTCAGGCTCAGGCAAATTATTTAAATGCGGTAATTAAAATTAGAACTAATTATTTGATGATGGATCTATTCAAAGCTTTGAAGCAAATTGAAAAGGATCTCGGCAGAACGGAATCCGAAAGGTGGGGACCGCGGGAAATTGATCTCGATTTATTATTTTTTAATGATGAAGTTTATTCGGATAAAAATTTAACGGTTCCGCATTCGGGAATTACTCAAAGAGATTTTGTACTGGTTCCTTTATGTAAAATCGAACCTGGTTTGATTCACCCTGAATTAAACAAAAAAATTTGTGATATTTGTATTGAAATCAATCAGGGAAATATTATTAAAGAATTACCTGCTGATCTTTTAACAACAAAAGTACATTAAAGTGGAACTAAATCACGAATTAAAATATATAGCAATTGAAGGCGTTATCGGCGCCGGGAAAACTTCACTTGCAAAAAAAATTTCCGAACGCTTAAATTCCCAGCTTGTATTCGAGCAGTTCGAGCAGAATCCTTTCCTTGAAAATTTTTATTCCGATAGGAAAAGATATGCATTTCAAACGCAAATGTTTTTTTTGGTTAACCGCTATAAGCAGCAGCAGGAACTAAACCAGGAAAATCTTTTTGTCGATTATATAGTCAGCGATTATATCTTTGAGAAAGACAAAATTTTTGCATATTTAAACTTAAGCGGCGAAGAGTTAAAACTGTACGAATCATTATTCCCGCTGCTTGCACGTAATTTACGTAAACCGGACCTGGTGGTTTTTTTGCAGTCAAGCGCCGAAAGGCTTATGTACAACATTAAGAAAAGAGGAAGAAAGATTGAAAGGAATATAACGAAAAGTTATATCGAAGATTTGTGTGAAGCCTACAATCATTTCTTCTTTATTTATAGGAACACACCGCTTCTGATAGTTAACTCCAGCGATATTGACTTTGTCCAGAGTGAAAAAGATTTTGAAGAATTATTTAAGCAAATTTTCAGGGAAGATAGGGCAGTAACGGAATATTTTAAACCGGAAACGAAAAGGATGATATGATGTTAAGATTTTTTTTATGGCTGATTATATTTTATTTGCTTTATCACAGCATCGTGAAATTTATCAAGTATTTTAGGGAAGCTTATTACGGCAGGCATCCGCAGGTAAAAACAAACGGCAAAAGCAACTTGAATCATTCAAAGTATGACGATGTTGAGGATGCAAAGTTTTGGGAAATAAAAGATGAAGCCAAGAAAACTAATGACAAACGCTGATATTGATGGCAAGAGATAATTTATTAACAAAAATCATAAACAAATCTCTAAGCAAATTTCTTTCTTTACCCGAAAACAAAGACCGCTCGATAGGAAACCCCAAAAAATTTTTGATAGTACGCCAGCATAACCAGTTAGGCGATCTTTTAGCAGGCGTCTCTTTGTTCAGGGCAATAAAAGAAACCTTTCCGGAAAGTCATATTACACTTATTGCCAGCCCCTTTAATTATCCCGGTTTGATTAAAAATAAATTTATCGACAGGCTGTTTATTTTTGATAAGACCAAACTTTTTCATCCCCCATATTTCAAATCATTTAAAAAAATAATTAAAGATGATTACGATGTAGTTGTAGTCCCGGTCGTGGTATCAATATCGTTTACAAGCAATTTGATTGCAGGTTTATCGAACGCAAAAATTAAAATCGGTCCTTCATCATTGGATGGAAAGAAAAACAGCAGTGCTTATTTTTTTGATAGAAGAGTGGATATTGATTGGCGTACTCATCCAGATTCGAATGTATCGGAAAGAAGCCTTGATATTGTTCGACCGTTCGGTATTACTACGAAAAATTATCAATCCGAAATAACTTTTGATAAATCGGATAAAAAAATTGCCATAGAATTTATTGCGAAATTAAAAAAAGATAATGATGAAATTTTAATTGGGCTTCATGTCGGTGCCGGTAAAATACCAAACAGATGGTCTCTGTTGAAATTCGCAGATTTGATTTTTAGGTTAAATCAGTCTTTTAATGCTAAGTTTTATTTAACAGGTTCCACATTAGATTGGGAAGATATAAATTTCCTAAAGCAAAAAATTAATTTTGAACCCGGTGAATTTATAAATAAACCTATCCCGGCTGTAGCTGCATTAATTTCTTTATCAAATTTATTTATTTCAAACGATACCGGCATTATGCATGTTGCCGGAACAACAGAAACACCTCAAATTTCCATCTTTGGACCGACTAATCCTCTTAACTGGGCGCCAATCGGGAAGAACAAATTTTTTATTAGAAAATCAGATTTAATAGACGACGTTTCTGTTGACGACGTCTTCAAATTAGCAGAGAAAATATTGAACAGGCAGTTAAAGGAAGAAAATATTGGATAATAGCTGTATTGCCGCTATCGATATGGGCACAAATTCTTTCCACTTGATAATAGTCAAAATTAAAAGTGACGGTTCATTTAAAATAATTGACCGTGAAAAAGAAATCTGCAGGCTTGGTTCTCATGAAGGTAAAAATCTCAGCATGATTTCTTATGAAGAACAGGAATTGGCAATTTCAATTCTCAGCCGGTTCAAAAAAATAATTGATATTTATAATGCTCAAATTCGTGCAATAGCCACAAGTGCAATTAGGGAAGCCAGGAATAAAAATGATTTTATCCATGAAGTAAAAAAAAGAACCGGGATAAAAGTTGAAGCTATTGAAGGAATTGAAGAAGCCGAACTGATTTACCGCGGAATTAAAAATTTTTTACCGGTTGAAGATAAAAAAGTTCTTTGCGTCGATATCGGCGGTGGAAGTACGGAAGTTTTATTGGGTAATAATGGCAAATCCATGTTTGCTGTGAGCATAAAAGTCGGTGCTGTTAGACTTAGTAAAAAATTCTTTCCTAATTATAGGTTAACGCAGGATTCAATAGTGCAATGCGAATCATATATTGAAAATGAAATTTTAGAGTTCAATGATATACACAGGAAGCGGAATTATGATTTTGCTGTAGGCACATCAGGAACAATTTTCGCGATTGCATCTATGGTCCATGCAATAAATTATTCAACTTCATTTAAAAAGATAAAAGGATTTTCTTTTAATGCAGATCAGTTAAATCATGTTTATGATTTAATACTTCGCGCAAAAACAAAGGAAGAAAGGTTAAAAATAAAAGGAATGGAGCCTAAGCGTGCAGATATAATCCCTGCCGGAGTTATGATTCTGAAAAAAATTTTCGATTTGTTTAATATTAATGGAATGCAAATTTCGGATTATGCTTTACGCGAAGGAATAGTACTGGAGATGATTCAGAAAATTCAGGAGAACAAGTAACAAGTCAACCGCCGAAGGTCTGACATAGGCGAGATCTCACAGAGCGGACGAGTTTCGCTAAAAGCGGAAAGTAAAAATTAAATTTATCCACCAAAGCCTTGGCGTCGGCGGAAAATCAAAAGTAAAAAACTTATATGTAAATGCGATTTTCTATTTAACAGTTAATAATCAAAAGACATATAAGAATTATAACAGTGTTAATTATAAAACATTTAAGTTAATCTGCAGAAAAAGTAATTTATGAAGGGAGTGTAAAAATAAGGGAAAAAGGTTTAAGACCAGGGTGCATATTTCTTTTTAATTTCATAGATAATTTAAATTAGTTACATTTGTGTTAAGCAAATAATCCATTGTATTAATTTTTAAAAGTTTGAGTTGTATTATACACGCTTCTATAAATTTTGATATTGAGCAAATTAATTCTCTAATCCTTCAACTGAGTTCAGAGGAAAAAATTGAGTTGGCAAAATATATTGATAAGCTTACACTAAAAAATAGATTTCAAAATTTTTTTGACTCAATTAGTGATATTCCTATATCTTTTGATGATATTACAAAGGAAGTTGAAAATGTTAGAGAAGAACGATATAAATATCAATCAAAAAATATTAAATAAGAATCCTGCTTGATACCAATATATGGATTAATGTTTTTATAAATAAAGATTACAAATCTTTTGTAAATAAAATTCTGGGAAAGAATGTATAAATAATTTCTTCTTTTCAGCAAATTGAAGAAATAATAGTAGTACTATCAGGACCAAAACTTATCAAATATTTAAATAAAAACTTAATAGAAGAATTCATTTTGCTTTTGTTAAACACGGTTGAAATTGAAGCAAATAATGTTGAAATAAAAGATTGTAGAGATGAAAAAGATAATTTTATTTTAGAAGCAGCAGTTAGTGGAAAAGTAGATTTTATTGTAACTGAAGATAAAGTTTTGCTTGCACTAAATCCGTATAGGAATTTAAAAATCGTAACTATAAAAGAATTTTATAAGTATCTATCCGATTAGCTCCACTATGTTGTGACTCTTACCTTTAATTAAACTTGCCCTGTCCGTATATTAGTAGTTCAAATAATTTTACATATAATGATTAATATCAGAAACTTTTGCATAATTGCTCACATTGATCACGGTAAATCAACCGTTGCCGATTGTCTTCTTGAAAAAACCGGAGCAGTGACGGAACGTGAACAAAAGGCGCAGATTTTAGACGACCTCGAGCTTGAAAGAGAACGCGGGATAACGATTAAATCACACGCAATTCAGATGAAATATAAAGCTGTTGACGGTGAAATTTATACTCTTAATTTAATCGATACCCCAGGTCACGTTGATTTTACTTATGAGGTTTCCCGTTCTTTGGCGGCTTGCGAAGGAGCGGTACTTGTAGTTGATGCAGCACAAGGAGTTGAAGCACAAACAATCAGCAATCTTTATCTCGCAATCGATGCAGGACTGGAGATTATCCCGGTTATAAACAAAATAGATTTGCCAAGCGCAGAAGTTGAAAAAGTTAAAGGACAGATAATTGATCTAATTGGTTGTGAAGAAAATGAAATTCTTTTAGTCAGCGCAAAAGAGAAAACCGGTATTGATGAACTATTGGAATCACTGGTTAATAAAATTCCTCCACCGATTGGTGATCCCGAAGCGCCTCTGCAGGCTTTAATTTTTGATTCTATATTTGATTCTTACCGCGGTGCAATAGCTTATATCAGAATTTTCAACGGTACTATTCGAACAAACGAAAAGATAAAACTTCTTGTAGTCGATAAGGAATATGAAGCTGAAGAAATTGGAGTTCTTGGCCTGAGAAAAGTAAAAGCTAATGAGTTATCAGCCGGGAATGTCGGTTATTTAATTGCAGGGATTAAAGATGTTCGTGATGCTAAAGTAGGTGATACCGTAACGCACAGAGATAAAGGTTCAGGTAAGGCACTTCCCGGCTATAAAGATGTAAAGCCAATGGTTTATAGCGGATTATACCCAACTGACTCGGACGATTTTGAAGATCTCCGGGATGCACTCGAAAAATTTAAATTAAATGATTCGGCGCTTGTCTATCAGCCTGAAACTTCTGCCGCACTTGGTTTTGGATTCCGGTGCGGATTTTTAGGAATGCTGCATATGGAAATTGTTCAGGAACGACTGCTGCGCGAATATAATCAATCGATAATCACAACTTTGCCTAATGTTGAGTATTATGCATACAATCGAAAAGAGGAAAAAGTTATAGTCGATAACCCTGCAGAAATGCCTCCGATGGGAGATATCGATCATGTGGAAGAACCTTACATAAAAGCACAGATTGTTTGTCCGAGTGATTATGTCGGATCGATTATGCAGTTAAGCATGGAAAAAAGAGGAATTTACAAAAACACTACTTACATCGATCCAACCCGTGCGGACATTGAGTTTGAATTCCCGCTCTCGGAAATTATTTTTGATTTTTATGATAAACTGAAATCCATCAGCCGGGGATATGCTTCGTTTGACTATGAATACATTGGGTACAGAGTATCGGATTTAGCTAAACTCGATATTCTTCTCAACGGCGATCCGGTCGATGCATTATCGATGATAGTTCATAAAGACAAAGCATATGATTGGGGAAGAAAAGTCTGCAGCAAATTAAAAGAATTAATTCCACGACAATTGTTTGAGATTAATATTCAAGCAGCGATAGGTTCTAAAGTGATTTCCAAATCGGTAGTAAAGGCTTTGAGGAAAAATGTTCTTGCCAAATGTTATGGCGGTGATATAACAAGGAAGAGAAAGCTTCTTGAAAAACAAAAAGAAGGGAAGAAGAGAATGAAACAAGTCGGGAATGTTGAAATACCTCAGGAAGCGTTTTTAGCAGTTTTGCAATTGGATGAATAAATATTGGTGTGTTATTGCAAAATCAATCGGAAAACAATTTGCCTTCCTCAACTGAACTGAAGAAAGTTCCCGATTCATCTGGAAAAAAGATCAAAAAATATTTCACATTATTTTTAACTGTTCTTTTAGCTGCTCTGATTCTCAAAGCATTTTTATTCGATGCATATGAAATACCGACAACTTCGATGAAAAATTCATTACTGCCGGGAGATTTTATTCTGATTAATAAAGCTGCTTATTCAATTTCGACTCCGAAAAATCTTCCTTTAACGAATATTCAAATCCCCTGGTTTTCAATATTATCATATTCTAAACCTCAAAGAAATGATATAATCGTTTTCCAATTCCCCGGAACTATTTACGAGTTCGTACCATATTCTCCAATTAAACTTGTTAAAAGAATAATTGGTGAACCTGGAGATACAGTCCAAATAATAAATAAAAAAGTTTATGTGAATGGAAAAGAATTACCCCAGCCACCAACAGTAATTTATGATAAAAAAAATTTTTTAGGAAAAGGAATTCGCGATAATAGAATTTATCCTCCCGGTAAAAATTGGAACGGCGATAACTACGGACCTGTGATTGTACCGTATAAAGGAGAAACTATCAAATTAAATATGGATAATATCAATTTATGGAGAGCAGTAATTGATCGTGAATTCAACAAAAAAGCAGTGGATATAGAAGGCACTGTAATAACTATTAATGATAGGCCCGTTAATGGGTATCTTTTAAAAGATAATTATTATTTTGTCTTAGGTGACAATAGGGATAACAGTATGGATAGCCGATATTGGGGATTTGTTCCGGGAAAAGATATTATCGGCAAAGCATTTTTAATTTATTGGTCGATAAATCCTTATTCAGGCAATAACAGCATTATAAATTTTTTTGAATCAATAAGATTTGAAAGAATATTTAACCGTGTTCATTAATTTGGGATAAATTAATGACATCTTTAAATTCGATAAAAGTTTTATTTTCCAATTTTATTTTTCAATCCTTAGAAGGAAATTAATGAAAAAAATTTTTTTATTACTTTTAGTTTTAGCTCCGCTCTCAATTTATTCCCAAACAAAATATTTGATTTATTTTAAAGATAAAGATATTCAACCCGGCCAAAAATTAATGAAAACAAGCCAGGTGTATCAGGAAGCTTTAAGCCAATTGACTCCGAGAGCAATTGAAAGAAGAAAGAAATGCATGGGCGATGATATAATCACGTACGAAGATCTTCCGGTAAAAAATGAATACTTACAAATATTGACTGAACACGATATTAAAGTCATTAACAAGCTGAATTGGTTTAACGCTGTTTCCGCTTATTTAACTAACACTGAAAAAAATTATTTATCCGCTTTATCTTTTGTTAAAAAGATTGAGAAAGTTAGAACTTTTTATTTTAAGAAACTTGAGGCAAATAATCCGTTCCAGCAAAAGCTAAGTGTCTTTGATTCGTCGGATTATGGAAAATCTTACGGACAGTACGCTTTATCGGACATCCCTGTTGTTCAATCCAAGGGAATCACCGGAGACAGTGTAATAATCGGAATTCTCGATACAGGTTTCCGCTGGCATCAGGAGCAGTCTTTAATAAATAGAAAAGTTTTAGCAGAATATGATTTTGTCTTTCATGATTCAGTCACTGCAAACCAGGCCGGAGATGCAAAAGATCAAGATTTTCACGGGACGTTAATATTTTCCGTAATCGGAGGATATGACAGAGGAGAAATAATCGGTCCGGCTTATAATGCAAGCTACATTCTTGCGAAGACTGAAGATGTGAGAAGCGAATCTCATATTGAAGAAGACAACTATGCTGCTGCGCTGGAATGGATGGAATCAATGGGCGTAGATATTACAACAAGTTCACTCGGTTATGATATTTTTGACGATACAACATACTCGTATACATATTCTGATATGAACGGTAAAACAACTATCGTTACAAGGGCCGCCGAACTTGCATTCAGCAGGGGAGTCGTTACAATTACATCGGCAGGAAATGAAGGGCAAACTTCCTGGCATTACATAGATGCACCTGCAGACGGATTTAATACAATTGCAGTTGGTGCTGTGGATATAAATGATAATATTGCCGGTTTCAGCAGCCGGGGCCCGACAGCGGACGGAAGAATAAAACCAGATATCGTTGCCGATGGTGTGAGCGTTTACGGTGCATCTGTCTACGGTTTTTCAAGTTATACTTTTGAAAGCGGAACTTCACTTTCAGCCCCGATTGCCGCAGGTTGTGCTGCTTTGCTTTTATCCGCTTACCCGTACTTAAAGAATACTCAGGTTAGATCTATTCTCTTGGAATCATCCAATAATTCAGATGATCCTAATAATGATATCGGCTATGGATTAGTTTCTGCAGCTTCGGCTATTTCATTTCCCAATCTTCAGAAATTAGCCGATGGTTCATTCTTACTGCATAAGTCATTTATGAATGAAAGAGGAGTTGACCCGGCATCAGCACAAATTTATTATTTTACAGATGCAAGGGATACTACTAAAACAAATTTAAATTTTTCGGGAAACTGGGATTATACTTATCAAATTCCGAATATGCCGGGCAATACTATATTTAATTTTTATTTTACATTTGAAGACAGTGACGGTGTTACGCATCGTGTCCCTCAAAATAGTACTTACAAAATAAACTACGGCAACCTGGAAGTTTCACTAAATTTAAATTTGCCAATCTACTTAACTAATAATAACATAAGTGATCTTTATCCTAATCCGTATTTACCATTAAAATGGAGCAGCGTTAAATTTAAATATAAAGCTTCGGGAAAGGAGATATTGGATATTACTATAATTGACGGAGCCGGGAAAAAAGTGAAGGGTATTCATATTATTACTGAGCCCGGCACACATGAGGTTGAGTGGAACGGTAGAAATGATAAGGGTGAATTGGTTGCAAGCGGAGTTTATTACTTTCTTATCAATCTCAACGGACAAAAATACGGCAAGAAGCTGGTATTGCTCAAATAATTTCATTTGTGACGAATCCTTTACGTATCAATGTTCTATTTGTACTTAAATAGGATTAATTATTTTTTTAAACCTGTAATTTTTATTTAAATTATTCTTGAAAGGGATTAAAGAATAAATGGGAAAAATCATTTACCCGGCTCAATTAAAATATCTCGAGAGTTTTAGAGGAGATAAAGACACGTTAATTCAGGAAATGGAGGAATATGCCGATCAAAACAGTGTCCCTATACTATCCTGGCAATCAGCCGAATTGCTTGAACAATTGATTAAAATGATTAAACCCAAAAGGGTTTTGGAAATTGGTACAGCAATCGGTTATTCGACTATCAGAATTGCAAAAAACATTTCAAGAAAAAGCGTAGTTCATACGATTGAAAAAAGCGAAGATAATATTGCCCTTGCAAATGATTTTATCGGAAGATCGGGACAAGCAAATAAAATTGAAATTTTTGCAGGTAATGCTCTGCAGCTTCTTCCGCGCTTAGATAAGAAATATGATTTTATTTTCTTAGATGCAGATAAACAGGATTACAAAAGATTATTTGATTATTCAATGATATTGTTAAAAAGAGGAGCTGTCATTTTTGTTGACAATTTACTCTGGCACGGATACGCCGCCGGTAAAAGCATTCCTTCAACACAACGTGCAAGCACGAGGCACATAAGGGATTTTAACAAAATGTTTATGTTGCAGAGAAATTTGAAAACCACAATTCTACCTGTCGGTGACGGCGTTGGAATCGGGATAAAAAATTAATTTTTAAAGAATGGATTATCCCGAATATATTAAATCTGCTGATGAATTAATAACTGAGATTGAAAAGTTCTCTGGTTCCCGCCTACACAAAAAAGAAGATCTTTTAAAACTGGTATCTATATCGCTTGAAAACAATCAAATGAAAAATCTAAGCGATATTGTTTTCATAGCCAAGTATATTAAAGGTTTAATGAAAGCACTTCAGGCAAGTGTGAATGTTAAAGATGTACCGAATATAAATGAAATTAAAAATGATCTTTCTGAAAATATTTCAAAAGTAAAGCTTCAAATTAATTCGCTGTTGAATTTTACCGGTAATAAAACCAAAAAATATTTTGAGTTGGAATATTTCAGACTAACTCAGGATGCATTTGCTAATTTTAATGAATTACTTTCCGATCTTGAGTGGACAAAAATGTATTTCAACATGAGGAAGAGAGAGGAAAGTTAAGGGATAGAGAGATGATCTCTTTTGTTAAAAAGCTGAGAGATTTTATTTAGCAGTAAATTCCTTCAATTAGAATTTTTGTTCAAAAGAAAAGATAACAGCTCTTCAAATTTCTAATTCGAGACATTCGGGGGAAAATTTAAAATAAAATTCATCAACCGGATGGTTAATCCGGTCAATGAATTTTGAACATTTCAGAATTAGATTAATGAAAAAGCAAATCTTTATGATTTAGCGATCCACTTTTCCAATGCCGAGAGCAGGTTTGTCATTGCATTTATCAACGGCTTGTGCTGCTCATCGTCAATATCTTGAAGAATTTCCGAATGTATGTCGATATAAGCTTGATTAAGCTTTTTTACCAACAGTTTACCGCGGTCGGATAGGCTGACTCGCATGTTTCTTCGGTCATTAAAGTCAATTTCCCTTACAATATAGCTTTTTTTAACCAGGCCGTCTATAATTCTTGTTAATCTACTTGGGCTGAGTTTCATTCTTTCGGCAATATGCTTATTATTTAAGCATTCCTCAGCACCGAATAAACGCAAGCACCTAAATTCGGCTTGAGTTAGTCCATATTGTTCAGCTAACCGGTTCTCTTTTTCTTGACAATTAGCAAGAAGAGTAAATGTAAGGTCTGCCAACCGCGTAGCTGTATCTGCATTTGTCATTTCTGTTGTTTCTATCATATAAAAATCCCCTTTTATTGCGTATAACAAATATGCGTACCGGAAATGATTTTGTCAAGGGAATTCTTAAAATAATTGCAAAATTGCTAAATATGTTTTAATTAAAGAAAAATCACTTGATTTTCTTCAAATTTTATTTTGCCGCCCAACAAATTTGTCAATTGATTCTTTATATTATCAATTTCTACGTACTTGATTTGACATTCAACAATTAAATTTTCTTTACTTTTTGTATTTATTATCTTCGATTCGGCATGCGATAAAGTTTTGTAAATAATATTTGATGCAGAATAATCTGCTGTAATTGCAATATTTCTATATGGAATTTTTTCAATTTTCTGTGAATTTTCCAAAACGCTAAATGCTGTCTGGTAATAAGCTTTACCCAACGGGCCAACTCCTAATTTAGTTCCGCCGAAATATCTAATAACTATTACCAAAATATTTAACAGCTTAAAATGCTGGATTGCATTAAATATTCTTATACCTGCAGTTCCATTTGGTTCACCTGCATCGGAATACTTGAAAAGACCATCCAGTAAATCATATGCATAACAATGATGAGTTGCATCATAATATTTTTTTTTGATGTCTTCCAAAATTGAATGAGTAGAAATTTCATCTTCAGAAGGGAAAGCCTGGCCGATGAAAATTGAGCCTTTTTCTTTGTATTTAAATTCATTGAAACTTTTTATTGTTTGAAATGGTTGAATTTTCATTGTACCTTGGGAAAAAAGTAAAATAATGTATATCAAATATAATTGATTATCTATCCTTCAGTAAGTAATATTATTTTTTAAACTTTTAAAAATAAAGTACCAATTGGAAAAAGAAACAATTGTAATAAGAGGCGCAAGAGAGCATAATCTTCAGGATATCGATCTTGAAATTCCACGCGATTCTTTTACCGTTATTACAGGACTGTCAGGCTCAGGAAAATCTTCTTTAGCTTTCGATACGATTTATGCGGAAGGCCAAAGAAGATATATCGAATCTCTGTCTGCATATGCTCGTCAATTTTTAGATATGCTTGAAAAACCGGATGTCGATTTAATTGAAGGTTTAAGTCCTGCAATTTCGATTGAACAAAAGTCCACATCCGGTAATCCGAGATCGACAGTCGGTACTGTAACTGAAATTTATGATTATCTGCGTTTACTTTATGCGAGATTGGGAGTTCCGCACTGCTATAATTGCGGAAAGCCTGTAACAAGGCAGTCATCCGCACAAATAATAGATTCCGTTTTGTCTTCCTTAAAAGGAAAGAAAATAACAGTTCTCGCCCCAGTTATTAGAGGAAGGAAAGGCCATTATCGTGAATTGTTCGATGAAATTTTATCCGATGGTTTTTTACGAGTTCGTGTGGATGGTGAAATTCATGAAATTGTAAAGGGATTTCAGGTTGACAGGTATAAAATTCATAACATTGAAATTGTAATCGACAAGTTAACCGTTAATGAAAATTCGAGAAACAGGATAACGGAATCAATAGAGGTTGGGTTAAATTATGGAAACGGAATTGTAAATGTCAACGACGGTAAAGAAGATTTTGTTTACAGCAGGCATCTGGCATGTTTGAGCTGTGGAATAAGCTATAGGGAACTTGCACCAAATTCATTTTCATTTAATTCACCTTACGGATCGTGCCCGGATTGTGAGGGGCTTGGAGTGAAAAAAGAGCTTGATATAAGCCTGATAATTCCTGATTGGAATAAAACTGTAAATGAAGAAGGTTTGTCGCCGGTTGGAAAGCCGAGACCCATCTGGTTTTTTAATCAATTAGAAGCTGTTGCCGATAAGTATGGATTTAATTTTGATACTAAACTTAAAGATTTGTCTGATGAGCAGAAGGATATTCTTCTCAACGGGAGTAAGGAAAGAATCTCATTCAAATATTCTTACGGTTCAGGAAGGCCGGTTTCGTATACTCATAGATTTTCGGGATTGCTTAATTACTTAAAGAATTATTACAACTCGACCTCTTCCAATAATATTCGCGAATGGGTTGAATCATACATGAATACAGTGAAATGCTCTACATGCAACGGCGGAAGATTAAAGAAAGAATCGCTTGCTGTAAAATTCCAGGATAAAAATATTAGTGAAGTAACAGAGCTTCCCATAAACAGAGCTTTGGAATTCTTTGTTAAAGTTAAGCTGAAAGGGAATGAAGCGATAATTGCAAAACCGATATTGAAGGAAATAACTTCACGTTTAAATTTTTTACTGAATGTCGGTTTGGAATATTTAACATTGAATCGTTCGGCAAGATCTCTTTCTGGAGGCGAATCTCAGAGAATCAGGCTTGCAACACAAATCGGTTCTCAACTGGCAGGTGTACTTTATGTTTTGGATGAACCGAGCATCGGTTTGCATCAAAGTGACAACAAAAAACTTATCAGCTCTCTCAAAAATCTGAGGGATATGGGAAACACAGTTATCGTCGTAGAACACGATAGGGAAACAATTGAAAGTTCGGATTATATTATTGATCTTGGACCTGGTGCAGGTGAGCATGGAGGGAAAGTTTGCGTTACCGGCGAAACCGATAAGTTGTTAAATTCAAAGAACGGTTTTACTTCTTTAACTCTCGACTACTTAAATCATAAGAAAGAAATAAAACTTCCTCAAAACAGAAGAAAAGGCAACGGCCAATTTTTAACTTTAAAAGGAGCAAGAGGAAATAATCTTAAAAAAATTATTTTTAAAGTACCTCTGGGTACATTAACATTAGTCACAGGTGTAAGCGGTTCAGGTAAATCTACTCTTCTGAATGATACCCTTGTAAAAATATTGATGAATAAGATTTACGGCTCTAAATCAGTTCCGCTTCATTATGATTCGATTGAAGGTCTTGAAAATATCGATAAAGTAATTGAAATCGATCAATCGCCGATTGGAAGAACTCCGCGATCAAATCCTGCGACTTATACAGGCTTGTTTACTTTTATTCGGGATCTTTATTCACAATTGCCTGAATCAAAAATGCGCGGTTATAGTACCGGGCGTTTCAGCTTTAACGTTTCCGGTGGAAGATGCGAAGAATGCAAAGGCGACGGTTTAAGAAAAATCGAAATGAATTTTCTTCCCGATGTTTTTGTCGAATGCGATGTTTGCCATGGTAGAAGATACAACAGGGAAACACTTGAAGTTCTTTATAAAACCAAAAACATTTCCGATGTCCTGGAAATGACCGTGGCTGAGGCTCTTGAGTTTTTCAGTGAGATGCCAAGGATAAAAAGAAAACTAAAAGCTATAAATGATGTTGGTCTCGGGTATATAAGATTAGGCCAGCAGGCAACTACACTTTCTGGTGGTGAAGCTCAAAGAGTGAAATTGGCAACTGAGCTAAGTAAAGTAAGTACCGGCAAAACACTTTATATTTTAGATGAACCGACAACCGGACTTCATTTTGAGGATGTTGATATCTTAATGAAGGTTTTAAACAAGCTTGTCGATAAAGGAAATACGGTAGTAGTAATTGAACATAACCTTGACGTTATAAAATTAGCCGACTGGATTGTAGACCTTGGCCCGGGGGGCGGGGAAAAAGGAGGGAAAATCGTTGCGGAAGGAGTGCCTGAAGATATTGCTAAAATTAAGAAGAGCCTTACCGGCGATTTCCTTAAAAAAGAGCTCAAAATATCATCTTCAATAAATTAATCTTCGTTAACTTTTGCCAAATCATTTTTATTGTTATTTTCAACAGTAAATAAATGTCAAATTATTTAAAGTGCTGCTGAAGTTAATAACTTGATGAAAAGATTACTATCGATATTAATTATTTTATTATTACTGTTTAATACTATAGGATTCGAGCTATTATTTTCGTTTGTTCTTGTTCAATGTAAAGAAGATGCAAGTCAAACAATGAAAATTTTGGGAGAGAAGAATAAGCTTCAAATATTAAAAATAGAGAAAGATGCTTCAGCAGATTTAATTAGAGTTAACGATAGAGAAATAAAATATCACGGGGAGCTATTTGATGTTTATAAAGAAGAAAATAGAGGAGATGCAGTTTTAATTTATTGTTACCGTGATAAAAAAGAACAAAATGTAATCAATGAGCTGCAAGAGATTACAAAAGAAGATAACAACAATAGTTCAAAGAAATCCGCAGCAAAATTTGTTCTGAATAATTTACTGAAAAATTATCTGAATTCCGGAAGCTTAAATATCAAAAGAAAAATCCGGTTTGAAAATTTATTTTATGCTGAAATTAATTTATACGAATCATTACCAAAAGAAAAAATTCCTCATCCTCCCGAACCTCATTTTTGCTAACTCTTAAATATCTAATCGTGAATGGAGATATAAATCTTCATTCGGTCCTATAATTAATATTGTTACTAACTCTAACATTGTTAGTTCATATTCATTTAAAATGAGGTTACTATGAAATTAAAATTTATTTTACTGATAGTTTTTATTTTTTCATGTTTTCAATTAGCAAATGCACAAAGCCGGCTGAATGGCAATGTTGTTAATTCTGAAAACGGAAAGGTACTGGACGGAGTAAACATTTTTATAACGGAACTCCAAAAGGGTACGGTTACAAATGCAAAAGGAGAATATCAATTTGAAAATCTTCCAACAGGTAAAGTGCATATTCAGTTCAGCTATATCGGATTTAAATCTTTGGTTAAAGAATATACTATCAGCTCCGGTACGAATTCGCTTGATGTAAAGCTTCAACCCACAAGTGTTGAATTGAGTGAAGTGGTCGTTTTAGGCAACAACGTAAATGAACTTGATAATATTCCTTACAAAGTTGAATCGGTATCTGCGAAACAATTGAACCTGGGAGGATCAGTCACTTTAGTAAACGCTCTTACACAATTGCCGGGAGTTAGTCAATTATCAAACGGGCTTGCGATTACAAAACCAGTAATTAGGGGACTTTACGGCTATCGAATTGCACAAGTTGTGGGCGGAGTTAAAATTGACAACCAGGAATGGCAGAATGAACACGGCTTTGCCTTAGATGACATAGGTATCGGCGGTGTAGATATTATCGAAGGACCTGCAAGCTTATTATTCGGGGCAGATGCTTTAGGCGGAGTTTTGGATATTCTCGATCCTAAAAATGCGCCTGTAGGTAAAACACTTGGCGAATATAATTTATCGGTCAATTCAAATACTTTAGGAGCAAAAACGAGTATTGGATTAAAAGGCTCCGGGGAAAAATGGAACTGGCAGTTATATGCCGGCGGAGAAAGCAATGCAGATTACAGCTCAGGCGGTAATTTAAGAGTTGCAAATACAAGATTTGCCGGTTTGTCTGCAAAAGGAATTTTAGGCTACACAGGCGATTGGGGGTTTTCAAATCTCGAATATATTTTCGCTCATCATCTGTACGGAATTGTTGAACCAACAAACGTAAATGCACCTGAGACAGAGGACAGGTTTGAAAGAGGTTTCGACGGCCCTCATCATATTATAGATTTTCATATAATTTCTTTGAAGAATATGTTTTTTGCAGGTAATTCGAAATTCAAAGTTAATTTAGGATTTCAAAATAATCACCGCATTGAAGATGAGGGAAATGAAGTTAAACCTGCCGGCGAACCTGACCTGGGCGAACTCGATATAATTCTTAATACATTTTCTTTCGACGGCGAATGGATTTATTCTTTATCAAATGATGCTGAATTAACTATCGGTACCCAGGGCGATGTAAAATCAAATACCAATGACGGTACAAGAATTTTAATCCCGGATGCAAATATGAATGGATTCTCCGGTTTTGCATATTTGAAAAAGAGTTTCGGCAAATTACACTTAGACGGAGGCTTGAGATACGATGTAAATAAAATAACCACAACAGAAATGGGAATAAAAGATTCGGTTGGTTATATGAAAGCGCTCGATTTATCTTACAACACTGTTAACGGTGCAATCGGAGGAGTCTTTAACGCAAATGAAAACTGGACTCTAAAATTAAATTTAGCAACCGGTTTCAGACCACCGAATTTAGCGGAACTTTCTTCTAACGGTGTTCATGAAGGAACAATCAGGTATGAAATCGGAAATCCGGCGATGAATCTTGAAAAGAATTTCCAGGTTGATGCCGGAATAATTTATCAGAATACGATGTCGAGAATTAGCTTGACAGCATTCGATAACCAGGTAAACGATTTCATTTATTTGAATCCAACTTCAAATACTATAGGCATATATCAGGTTTATCAATATACACAGACAAATGCTTCATTAATCGGCGGCGAATTCTCAGTCGATGTAAAAGCATCCGAACTTTTAGATTTGACCGGTTCTTACTCTACCGTGATTGGAAAGAAGAGTGATGGTACTTATCTTCCTTTTATGCCGGCGGATAAAATTATTGCAAATGCAAAATTTAATTTTTATGATTTGGGATCGCTGAATGATGTCAGCTTCAATGCAGGTATCAGAAGTTATTTAAAGCAAACGAGAATAAGCAAAGGCGAATTTGAAACACCCGGTTATGTTTTAGTAGATGCCGGTTTTGATGCAACGATTCGCTGGGGCTATCAGCCGATAAATTTATCTTTAAATGTAACGAACCTTCTTGATAAAAAATATGTTAATGCTTTAAGTTTGCTGCAGCCTCTGGGATTGTATGATATCGGTAGGAATATTTCTTTAAGTGTAAATGTTCCGTTTAATATGAATTAATTATTCCCCTCTTAAAGATGGCATCTTTTACACATCCAATTCGTCGTGAAAAGATGTCATCTCTTTTTTTTCTACACAATTTTTGAAGGATCCCAGGCGACTCGGAAATTATAATTTAAAGAATCGAGATTATTCATATCCTCTTCACTTAAATTAAAATCAAAAATATCCGCATTTTCTTTAATCCTTTTTTCATTTGCCGATTTTGGTATTACAATAACTTTATGCTGAAGAACCCAGCGTATCATTATTTGTGCGGGGGTTTTCGAATATCTTTCAGCAATTGCTACCAAAGTCGGATTATCTAATTTCCTTCCTCTTGAGAGAGGCGAATAGGCTTCAAGCTGAATATTTTTGGAGTGGCAAAACTCAAGTAAATCTTTTTGATAAAGGAACGGGCTGAATTCAACCTGGTTGACAGCCGGAATTGTTTCGGTATTTGTCATTAATTCTTCGATATGGTTTATTGTATAATTACTTATTCCGATTGCTCGGCATTTACCGCTTTCAAGAATTTTTTCAAAAGCTTTCCATGTTTCGTTTCTTTTTTCGCTAACCGGCCAGTGGATTAAATAAAGATCGATATAATCGATATTTAATTTCGTTAAACTTTTATCAAAAGCCTTTAATGCTTTATCGTAACCGTGATCGTCATTCCAGAGTTTTGTTGTTACAAATATTTCTTCCCTTGGAATTTTACTTTGACGAATAGCAGTTCCAACATCCTCTTCATTTTTATACATTGCTGCTGTATCGATTAATCTATATCCTGTTTCCAAAGCATATCTTACTGCATTTTGGGCCTCTTTACCGGGCTCTGTTAAATAAACACCTAAACCAAACAACGGCATATCGATACTGTTGTTCAATTTTATTTTATCCGATATTTTTAACTGCATGTTTTAATTTCAGATTAATGAATGAATTTTAAAATTAAAGATTAATGAATCGTGCAATAAAAAGTTTGCATACGTTATTTTAATCACAATAAATGCTGCTAATGATGGATTAAGTAGTGAATGAATAAAAAAAGTAACAGTCATTACGAACCCGACCTCATATGGCTAGAGTATCGGAGGTCGGGTGAAGTAATCTCAACCGATGAACTGAAAAAAGTGAGATTGTCCGACTAAGAGTGAGACCTCGCTAAAGCGGGTTTAACCTAATTTACTGATGTAAAGCAGCGTGAAGTTAGGATCGCAATGACACAATGATTTTAAAAGATGTTCATAAGTTTTACCGACATAATTAGTATTGCCGCGATTAACACATAACGGATAAATTTTTCACCTTTCTTCACTGAAAATTTCACTGCCCACCATCCGCCGATTGCATTGCCTACAGCTAAACTTAATCCTAAAACCCAATCGACATCGCCGGTTAAAACAAAAATCAGCAGAGCAGGAATAGTATAGAGAAGAACAATAAATACTTTATGCATATTCACAAAGACTAAATTCAGCTTCATTAAATTTTGAATAGCTGCCATTATGATAAAACCGACGCCGACCTGTATAAATCCGCCGTAAAACCCGATTCCAATCATCGAAAGATAGACTTTCCATGATATTTTTCCGTTTAAGTCATTCACATATTCTTTTTTCTTTTTTGGAATAATCAAAGAAACTATGATTCCTATCATAACTATTCCCAAAATTTTTTGGAATAAATTATCGCTAATGTTCACTGCCATTAATGCGCCTGCTACAGCTCCGGGAAGAGTGAAAAGTGATAATTTAAAACTCGTTTTAAATTGAGAATATTTTTCCCTTTTATATGATATTACGGCAAAAATATTTTGAACGAAAATTGCAACACGGTTTGTACCGTTAGCCAAAGCCGAATCGAGTCCTAAAAAAATAAGGGTTGGTAAAGTTAGCGTAGAACCGCCGCCGGCATTAACATTTATAAACCCGGCAATCATTCCAACGCCGAACAAGATTAAAATTGAGTTGACATCCATCAAAGTAAATATATCTGCAAATTAGGAAATTACCATTGCTCAAAAATAATGAAGTTATTCTAATTTTTTTAAAAGATAAATAATGGAAAAAAAATCTTTGTTATGTGCTATACTTCTGATTTTGATTTTATCAAACAAAGTCATAGATGCACAGGAATATTATGCAAGCTGGGCGCCGCTTTCCGAAAATGCCCCAATTGAAGCTAAGAACCAGATGAGGTCAAATTATCTAAAAACTCCAACTCAAGATGAATTTGAACTACCGGCATATCCGAATGCTTTAATTGTTTCGATAACCGGAATAGGCTTAAGGCCTTCGGATAGCACTAAGCTGCCAATCATTACTTTAATTTCAATCGACAAGCCATTGAAAGTAATTGAATTTTACATGAATCAGATTCAAAAGTACAGTAATTGGAAATGGAATAAACGTTTTAAAATGTTTTATAAAGATAATCTGGCTAAAGCATTGAACAGGCATTCTCCCTATATTATGATTCAGCATGCAACGCCTGACGAATTTGACCTGGTGAATATTTCGAAAACGCTCAGGGAAAATGTAGCATCAAAGATAGTTGTTTGTTTCAATCCGAATACTATAAGGTAAAAATCAATCAGGCAAATTCCATTCTGCAGGAAAATATGTGTCCGGGAAAATCGCCCTTGCTTCCTGAAGGATTTGCGGGTAATCATCTTTAATTTTATATCTGTCCGAAATATGAAATAAAAATAATTTTTCAACTTCGGCTTTCTTTGTTAAATCAGCGGCCTGTCCGGCTGTTAAATGAAAATTTTTAATTGCATGTTCGTAATCTTTATTTGAATATTCACATTCGCAGACGGCAATTTTACATTTTCTCATTAGTTCAACGGCTTTGGTTTTTGCATTTTCATCGAATACAAAATCCGTTAAATATGCAATGCTATCGCGCTCTTTTTGATAGAGCAATATTTTCTTTAATTCATTAAAAGAATATTTCCGATTTTTTAACTCAATTACTTCACCGTTTTCATAATTTAAATTTCTCAACCTTTCCAACCACGCACCTCTTGGAAGATCCAAATTGCTCAAAGCATCTTCGTTAATGTTAAAATACGGTTTTTCGGAAACTCTGTATGCAGCCGAAGGAATTGAATGATTTAATAAAACTGTTTCGATAATAAAATCCTCATTCTCGAAGATAATCATGCTGTTTAATTTTTTTTCTGTATTCTCTTTGTAAGCAAATGCCTCCTTTGTTAAAAATTTCGATGTTGTCAATTTGTTTCCGGATATTTCATTTATAATCCATTCACCCGGCGAACCGTCAACCCAGTTCCATATAAATCCTCTTAGCCTGTTATGAATTATTTCAATTGTCTGCGGCGGACCAAATATCTGAACCGGTTTTTCTCTATCATAATTTCTTCTAAAAAAATAATCGAAACCTGAGATATGATCGATATGTAAGTGTGAAAGAAACAGGAAGTCTATATTTTTAACATGTGAATTATCCAGCGTTTCAAGAACATTTTCCCCGCAGTCGAATAAAAGCCTATAAAAGCGGCTTCCGCTGTTTATTTGTAAAAACAGAGCATTATCGTAGCCCGGTTTACCAAGTATTTGATAAATGAAACTCATGTTTATGAAAGTTATTGAAATATTCTAAAATTTCCGATAAAAAATGCTGCGAATACAAATTATTCTTTTAAAATTATTGATGCTCTCCAGGCAATTTTTTCGAATAATGTTCTTTTCATTGAAATCAATCCTTCAAACAATATAATTTTTTTCTTATTAAATAAAATATGAAAGAATCCTCAAACATAATTCTCGCAGCCGGATTAATAATTATTACGTGTCTTTTAACTGATTGCGTTTTTTTTTAACTTTTATTTAAAAAATATCATTCAGAAATCCCAAGCAATTGGAAGCAAAAAACTTACCGTAGCTACATCGCAGTATTTTTATCTTCTTTATTATTTGCTTGCTTATTTTTATTATTTCATTCAATTTTTAAAAGTAAATTGGGAGATAGTCAATTATATTTTACAATTATATTCGGTATTCTTTTTTGGCTGGGTCTTTATTTTCCTTCGTTTCAACCAAATAACTCGCCCTTATTAAAAATCAATCATATGGCAGCACAAACCTTGATGCTGATCAGCATAACAAAAGTGATTGGTACATCACTCATAGTATTTTTGCTCTTTTGAAAGTATAAATCCGGCTGATATGTTTTTTCCGGTTCCGATTTTTTTTTAACTTACGCACCATCAATTCAATAAATCGTAATTAATATTTTTTTCTCCGGGATTTTTGTCCCGGTACTTTTTCATGTTAGTTCACTAACGATAATTAAAATAATATCAAGATTGTAAACTAAAAGCGTCATAAACTCTTGCCTAAAAATTTTTCTACTAAAGATAATCTTGACAGAGGATTAGGATTAAAAGAAGCCGTCGCGCTTAATATGATCGATATGGTTGGGATCGGCCCCTTCATCGTTATTCCTCTTGTAATCGGTGCGATGAATGGTCCTCAATGTATTCTTGCCTGGATAATTGGCGCATTGCTTTCTTTTGCAGATGGTTTTGTCTGGGCGGAATTAGGTGCGGCAATGCCCGAAGCCGGTGGAAGTTATCCTTTTTTAAGAGAGTTGTACGGCCCGGCAAAATGGGGAAAGCTATTTTCGTTTTTATTTATCTGGCAGACGGTTTTTCAAGCTCCTTTGGTTGTTGCTTCCGGTTCAATCGGTTTTGCACAATACTTAACTTATTTAATTCCTCTTAGTACAATTGAACAAAAAGTTGTTTCGGGAATACTGGTTATTATTTTAATTATTCTTCTATACAGACACATAACCGCAGTTGGTAAGATAACTTTGCTTTTATGGATCGGCGTTTTCGGAACTGTACTCTGGCTAATTTTCGGCGGCATAACACATTTTAATTCTCACCTTGCATTCGATTTTCCGGAAGGTGCTTTTAGCCTTTCATGGGTTTTTATGGCTGCGTTGGGTAATGCTTCAGTAAAAACAATTTATACTTATCTTGGTTATTATAACGTGTGTCATTTGGGCTCAGAGATTAAGAATCCGCAAAAAAATATACCAAGAAGTATTTTTATTTCAATCGGGGGAATTGCAGTTCTTTATTTATTGATGCAAACTAGTATTTTAGGAGTTATTCCCTGGCGTGAAGCACAACATTCGGAATTTATAGTCAGTAAATTTTTTGAAAAAATATATGGCAGCACAGCAGCAACTTTTGCAACAATATTAATTTTGTGGATAGCTTTTTCATCTCTATTTGCCGTCATGTTAGGTTATTCGAGGATTCCATATGCTGCGGCACTTGACGGTTCATTCTTCTCGGTTTTTGCTAAAGTTCATCCTAAAAAACATTTTCCGCACGTTTCTCTTTTAGTGCTTGGAATTTTCGGTTTTATTTTTAGTCTTTTATTCCGTTTGAGTGAAGTAATAAGCGCAATCCTTGCAATGAGAATTTTAGTCCAATTTATAAGTCAGGCAGCAGGAATTGTTTTCCTGAAAAAGAAAAAACCGAAAGGATTCTTTCCTTTCAAAATGTGGCTTTATCCTGTCCCGGCATTAGCAGCAATTTTAATGTGGATAGGATTATTCCTTTCGACAGGATTTTATTTTGTTCTTGGCGGAATTGGAATGATATTATTGGGTACTATAGTTTATTTAATAAGAGCTTATAAAATAAATGATTGGCCTTTTAAAAAAATTGAAATG
>CAZKUR010000048.1:0-30759 GCA_964556005.1 uncultured Ignavibacteriaceae bacterium
TTTGAGTATTTTGAACACCGGTGAGAATATTAGTGCTGCATATTAGGCATCTGGAATAATTTATAGTCGGATGGGACTGTAAACAGACTTGCATCCAGACTCTTTTTTTCAACGGACGTAACTTCCATCTGACTGGTTGTCTTGTTGTCATTATCATAAATTGTAACCAGCATTGGGAAGTAGCCTTCATTTTGAATTGTTTTCATCCATTCGGGTTGTTCGGAATGACCCATCGGACTGTTGAACATCATAAAACTTCCGAGGTCTTTTGTCATCCACATATCGCCGTGAGCGTCTTTTGATTTATAAACCCATTTTACACAATCATAACCGTTAATGGTTTTCGTTTCATCGGTTTTTTTGAAATCAACATCTTTAGCCTGGTCTTTAGCCAGATCTTTAAAATCATTCATATTTATTTCCATATACATTTTTTGTTCGGGCATAAGCATATCGGCTTTTTTATTTGCCACATCCATAATCATTACACCGGTATGACCCATTCCCGAAAATTCCATTCTCATTTTATTACCTTTGATGAGATAATTCATAGTATTGGAATTTCCTTCACTCTGAACCTTCATTGTTACCTTGCCTTCAAAGCTTGATTGCGAATATGATAAGCCTTGAAATAAAAACATAAACGAAATTATAACGGTAGAAAATATGCTAAGCTTTTTCATTTTGATAAGCACTCCTTCCTTTAGTTAAAGATTGAATTACCAAACTTAAAAGATTTTATCATTGCAAAAAAATCAGGTTGAAATAATTTGAATTCCTCCTTTCCTTTAATTATTAATTTAATGCTAAAATCTTCATCGGACCCTGTTCGGATGTAAACTTCCTGTGAAACTTGTCCTTCCAATTCTGCAGGATCATTATAATATATTGTTATTTCACGCAGTTTTGTATGATATTTAAACCGGCCGGGGATAAAAATATCTTTGTCCCTTACTTCCAGATGAACGTAAGGCGCAGACAAACCTTGATAATTTGTAAACCAAAAAGTAACGCCGTCTAATTTATCTTTTACATCCTGATCTATGTACGTCCATCCGTTAGGGTATCTGATCGAAACATTCAGCGAAGACTCCCTGTAAATCTGCTTAAGATTTGAAGTATCTGCATCAGCAATTAAAGCATAATTTACCAGCCTTGAATTATTAAAATTATTTTTTTTCTTAAGAGATTTTAAAACTTCTTTTTTGTCTGTTCCCGGATTTTTATCTATTAAATTATTTTCCCGGGTTGTATTAACGATGTCTAAATAGACCGAATTTATAACCGGTTTGTCCGGAAATAATTTCAAAATTATCAGCGCTGATAGAAAAATTAATAAATGAATCGCAACCGAAAAAGAATAGCCTTCAAAAATATAATCCCGCTTTCCGTGTTTTTTCTTACTCATCATCGAGAAAGTTAAGTGCTTAAAGAAAATTTATCAAGAATACGGAATAATCTATGTAACATTTACGACAACTTCAAAGTAAATGATTAGGTGATTACTAAATTTCTTTGATGCATTGCATTAAATTATTAATTTTAAAGTTCGATTTTTTCTAAAAAAAGCAGGGTAAATAAAAATGAAATTTCTTATAACAGGCGGCGCAGGGTTCTTGGGAATTAACTTAGTAAGATATCTGCATCAAAAAGGTCATGATGTTGTCTCTTTAGACATCGTTAAATTTGATTATCCCGATATGAATGATAAAATAAAAATTATTACCGGGGATATTAGAGATAAAGAAGCAGTACGCAAAGCAATGGAAGGTGTTGATATCGTTATACACACGGCAGCAGCTTTGCCTCTTTACAAGCCTGAGGACATTTATTCTACCGATATTCAAGGTACAAAAAATTTATTAGAAGAAGCTTACAATCAAAAAGTAAAAAGATTTAATCACATCTCATCTACAGCAGTTTACGGAATTCCGAATCATCACCCGATATATGAATATGATAAATTAGACGGAGTCGGTCCATACGGAAAATCAAAAATTAAAGCCGAAGAAGAATGCCTGAAATACAGGGAAAAAGGGATGTGCGTAACTATCATTCGTCCAAAATCTTTTATCGGTCCTGAAAGACTCGGAGTATTTGCCTTATTTTACGATTGGGCATACGATAAAAAAGGATTCCCAATGATCGGCAGCGGCAACAACCGTTACCAACTTATGGATGTAGAAGATCTTTGTGACGCAATCTATCTTTGCTCAACTCTCGATAGAGATAAAGTTAACGATACGTTTAACATAGGCGCAAAAGAATATACAACGATGAAAGAAGACTATCAGGCTGTTCTGGATTATGCAGGCTACGGTAAAAAAATCGTTCCTCTTCCGGAAACACCAATAATCTGGACTTTGAAACTTTTGGAAGCATTCAAGTTGTCTCCGCTTTACAAATGGGTTTATGAAACAGCCTCCAAAGATTCTTTCGTATCGATTGAAAAAGCTGAAAAAGTTTTAGGCTATAAACCGAAATATTCCAATAAAGAAGCACTTGTTAGAAATTACAAATGGTATGTTGAGCACATAGATGATTTTAAGAATCAAAGCGGTGTTTCGCACAGAGTTCCGTGGAAACAGGGAATTTTGAAAGTTGCAAAAGCATTCTTCTGATCTAAGCAGCATATTGAATAACTTCAAGTTCTGCATTATTCTTCACCGCAAGCTCTGCTCTTTTTAGAAGTGATTCGGTGACCTCTTCATTTAAGTAATATTCTCCGCAGTTATTGCAAATTTCTGCGGGGACCTGTTTAATAATTACGATTCTGTTCTCTCTTTCCAGAGTAACATTTGTAAAGCCTTTTTCAGTTTCTCCGATTTTACAAATTACACATTTCATTTTATTCTCTTTTTGTTTTAAAATCACTATTCCAAAGATTTAAGTCGGGAAAATATACTGTAACAACTATACATCTTTTATTTTAAAGATCAACTGCAATGACAATATGAACCGGTTTATCATCAATAAAATTAAGAATTAAATAACACGGATAAGGTTTTTCATTTCCGTATTCTTTTATTATTTCTCCGGTTTCTATTGAATTCGTTACGTTATTTTTATCAATTTTACGCGAGAACATTTGCTGAACAGAATGTTTAGAAAAAATTATGTTCGTACAATTTTCTTTTAAATCCAAATTATTATTTTAATGTTTAAAAATTTAAATTTCATTTTCTCAAAATATAACTTTGAAAACATAAGTCATAAATTAAAAATTTTGCTAATAATCCAAATAATAAAACGACTAACAGTTGATTTTTTGAATAATTAAATTTAATATAATTTTAAGCATATAAAAACATACGATTTAAATAAGGAACTAAAATTATGGCAAGCAAAAAAGACTTTCTAAAAGAAACGATTAAACATATCGACATAAAAAAGCATAATGTGGTTAAATTAGTCGACGATATGCAGAATATGGCTTTTTCAGCCAGGGATCTCAATCGTGCAGCAAGAATTTATGATATGATGCTGAACGACAAAAGCTGCGCAATTATTCTTACACTTGCCGGAAGTATTTTCAGTGCCGGACTAAAAAAAGTTGTATTCGATTTGGTAAATAATAACATGGTCGATGCAATAGTTTCAACCGGCGCATTAATGATCGACCAGGATTTCTTCGAAGCTTTAGGATTTAAACATTATATCGGGACACCCCGAAGCGATGATAATCTTTTACGCGAACTTCACATCGACAGAATATATGATACTTTTATCGATGAAGATGAACTTAGAGTCTGTGATGAAACTTGCGCAAAGATATTCGATGGTTTGGAGCCAAAACCGTATTCCTCAAGAGAATTGCTTCAGGAGTTCGGTAAATATCTTGATAAAAACGGCGGACCTAAAGTTGATGACAGCGTAATTTATGCTGCTTATAAAAAGAACGTTCCGATTTTCGTTCCTGCTTTTTCCGATTGTTCTGCCGGGTTCGGCTTCATAATTCATCAAACAAATCATCCGGATAAACATGTATCCATCGATTCGGCAAAAGATTTTTTGGAATTGACACAAATTAAGCTTAATGCAAAAGAAACCGGAATTTTTATGATCGGCGGAGGGGTTCCGAAAAACTTTACTCAGGACATTGTCGTTGCCGCAGATATTTTAGTCGAAGATGCATCGATGCATAAATATGCAGTTCAAATCACTGTGGCTGATGAAAGAGACGGCGCTCTTTCAGGCTCCACGTTAAAAGAAGCAAGCTCCTGGGGAAAAGTTTCCACTACATATGAACAAATGGTTTACGGCGAAGCAACTGTAGTGCTTCCTTTAATTGCAGGATATGCTTATCACAAAGGAAGCTGGAAAGAGAGAAAACCGCACGAATTTCAGAAATTATTTGTTGAAGAAAAACAGACTGCTTAACTATTAATAAATTCGAATTTTCGGCAATGATCGATTATTCAGGTCATTGCCTTTTTCATTTTTAAAAAGAATGGTACGGAAAATGTACTAAAAATAGGTTATATTTTAATTTAATCAGATTGCAATTTTTTATGACCGGAAAAGATTTATTAAAAAAATATAATGATCCGAAAAATTTCTTCAACAGGGATTTAAGCTGGGTTGAATTTAACAGAAGAGTTTTGGAAGAAGCGCTTAATCCGAATCTTCCTTTGCTTGAAAAAATAAAATTCATATCCATCTTCCATTCAAATCTCGATGAATTTTACATGATAAGAATTTCAGGTTTGAAAGATCAAATTGCTGCTAATATTCTGGAACCTACTATAGACGGTATGACTCCACGGGAACAAGTAGTAAAAATTGAAAAAACCATCCAGCCGATGCTGAAAAAAGTAATGAGTTATTGGCTGGATACAATAGTACCTGAACTTGCAGAAAACGGAATTATTGTTGAAGATTATGATAATCTGCCTGAAAAAGAAAAAGCAATTTTAACTGAATATTTTAAAAAAGAAATTTATCCGGTACTTACACCTTTGGCTTTCGATCCGGGAAGACCTTTTCCATACATATCGAATTTAAGCTTAAGCCTCGCGATACTTGTAAAAAAACCGAACGGTGAAAATCATTTTGCAAGGGTGAAGGTCCCGAGCATACTACCTCGATTAATGCAAATAGACAGCATTATTAACCCGGATATGAAAATTCAAAATAACGGTACATTTCACACCCGGTTCGTTTGGCTGGGAGATATGATAAGAGCTAATCTTTCTATTCTCTTTTCGGGAATGGAAGTTCTTGAAGCACATAGATTCAGAATTACAAGAGATACCGACATTGAACTGCAGGAAGATGAAGCGGATGATCTGTTAAGTGTAATTGAAGAAAATATAAAACAAAGAAGATTCGGCAGAGTGGTACGGCTTGAAGTAGCCTATAAAATGCCGGAATTTATGCAGGAAACGCTTATTGAAAATCTCCTTATCTCGAAAGAAGATGTGGATGTTATCGAAGGGCCTCTTGGGCTCTCGGATGTGATGCAGTTATACGATCTCCCGGTACATCAATTAAAATTCAAATCGTATTATCCTTCTATACCTAAGTCCTTTGAGCAAGGCGAAGATATATTTACCATTATCAAGCAAAAAGATATTATGCTTCATCATCCGTATCATTCCTTTACGCCTGTTATAGATTTTATTAAGCAGGCTTCAAAGGATCCTGATGTCCTTGCAATAAAACAAACTCTTTACCGCGTAGGCTCCGACTCGCCAATAGTGAGATATCTTATTGAAGCGGCAGACCGCGGAAAGCAGGTTGCCGTACTGGTAGAATTAAAAGCAAGATTCGATGAAGAAAATAATATTTACTGGGCAAAAGAACTTGAAAAAGTAGGTATTCACGTTGTTTACGGACTCGTCGGGTTGAAAACACACGCGAAAATGACTCTCGTCGTTCGCAAGGAATTTGACGGAGTTAAAAGATATGTACATCTTTCAACCGGCAATTATAACGCAACGACGGCTAAGCTTTATACCGATCTCGGTTTCTTCACTGATGATCACGATATTTGCCAGGATGCGTCCGATATTTTTAACTATTTAACCGGCTACTCAAAACAAAGTGATTTTAAAAAACTTTTTGTCGCACCTATCAATATGAGGGAAAAATTTCTTTCCCTGATAATGAGGGAAATTGATAATATACAGGCAGGCGGTCAGGGGCATTTAATATTTAAGATAAATGCGTTGGTCGATCCGGTTATAATAAGCGGCTTATATGAAGCTTCCAACAGCGGAGTAAAAATAGATTTATTTGTACGCGGAATTTGCTGCCTTGTGCCGCACGTGCCCGGCTTAAGTGAAAATATAAGTGTGACGAGTATCGTAGGGAGATATCTCGAACACAGCAGATTTTTCTATTTTTATAACAACGGGAGCGAAGAAATTTACCTCAGCAGCGCCGATATGATGCAAAGAAATCTTGACAGGAGAGTTGAAATTGCTTTTCCAATTGAAGATGAACAACTGAAAAAAGAACTGATGAGAACTCTTGTTAAAGTTTCCTTTAAAGACAATACTAAAGCAAGAATTCTTAATACAGACATGAGATACACCCAGGCAGGTTTAGACCATAACGGTAAGAAAATTGATTCGCAGGAATGGCTGATGAATCATACATTGAAAGCTGGGGGAAGCTTTGTGAAGAAAAAAATCTAACCTGTTATTTAACAAAGAATGATTTACTTTATTCCCCCCGGCATTATTTTTTAATCATTCATTCTGAACTTTAATTTTTTTAATTTTGTAGTTCTGATTAATTATCGAGGAATAAAATGTCTGATATAACTAAGAGTGGAATATTAAGCGCCTTAAAGAGAGTTGATGATTCAAATTTAAATAAAGACCTGTTGATTCTTAATTCGGTTCGAAACTTTGAAGTAAATAATGATAAGCTTTTTATTGAACTTTCTCTTCCGGTACCTGAAACAGGAATGAATCAAAATATAATTAAAAAAATGGAAAATGCAGTTCAATCGGAATTTCCCGATCTGCAAAAGGTGGAAATAAAATTTCAGGCTAAAACTGCCGTACATAAAGATACTAGAAAAGATGCGCTTCTCCCGGGTGTTAAAAATACCATTGCCGTTGCAAGCGGTAAAGGCGGAGTCGGTAAAAGCACTGTTGCCGTAAACCTGGCAGCAGCTTATGCCAAAGAGGGTGCAAAGGTAGGATTAATTGATGCCGATATCTATGGGCCAAGTATTCCATTGATGCTGGGATTAAAAGAAAAACCGAAACTTTATCAAAACCGCGAAACAAAAAAAATTATTCCGTTAGAGAGCTACGGTTTAAAGCTGATATCAATCGGTGTATTTCTTGATGATAACGCACCGGTTATTTGGCGCGGGCCAATGGCAAGCGGCGCTTTAAAACAATTTATGACAGATGTTGATTGGGGAGAACTTGATTATCTATTTTTTGATATGCCTCCCGGTACCGGAGATATTCAGCTTACATTAGTACAAACTGTGCCGCTTACCGGAGGAGTTATTGTAACAACACCGCAAGAGGTTTCACTGATAGATGCAAGAAAAGCTTTGAAGATGTTTGCGCGGGTAAATGTTCCGGTTTTGGGAATAGTTGAAAACATGAGCTATTTTATTGCACCGGATACAGGTAAAAAATACGATATTTTTGGTGTTGACGGCGGTTCAAAATTAGCCGGCGAATTAAATATTCCTTTTTTAGGCGGAATCCCAATTGATCCAAGGATACGCGAAGGCGGCGATAATGGCATTCCAATTGTTCACGATATGCCGGATTCTGAAAATGCAAAAATAATTTCACAAATTACAAAAAACCTTGCACAGCAGGTTCATGTAAAAAACCTTACTGCATCATCAAAAGTTGAAATTTCATTGGATGATGACGAATAAACTGATAAATACAAATCGATGTAATGAGAGAACTAGTTTTAAAAGCTTTGGATTCGATTAGGCCATTTCTCCAGGCCGACAGTGGGGATATTAAACTGATCGAAGTTACCGATGACGGCATTGTAAAAGTGAAATTAACGGGTGCATGTGAAGTTTGCCCGATGTCTATTATGACTTTACGCGCAGGTATTGAAAGGTCGTTATTAAGGCAAGTTCCCGGAATTCGACGTGTAGAATCCGTAAACTGAATTTAACCGGCAATCATTTCGCAAATATTTATTTTAATAATGAATGAGTGAAATAAATTTAAAAAAATTCGGAAAGATTTTACTCTGGGCTTTAGGAATAGCTTTATTCCTTTATCTAGTTATATTGTTTTCCAACCTACTTCTTCTTCTCATCATTGCAATTCTTTTAGCTTTTATCTTTGAACCCTTTGTAAAAGAAATTGAAAAGCAGGGATTCAACAGGTTTATATCTACACTTATAATTTTTGTCGCGGTAGGATTTATATTTTACGGGGTCCTTTCTATTTTTATTCCTAAATTCAGTTACCAGATGAACCAGATTGTCGAAAGTTTTCATGTGTATTCACTGCATGATCAACTTGTTAAATTGGAACAAGAGATTTATGGATATATCCCGTTTTTTACCCCCGGTACACTATCGCAAAAAGTGGAAAATTTTATTTCATCCTCAATTATAAATTCCGTTGATAAAATTTCTACAGTCCTTACAAGCATAGTTTCAATTATTACAATTCTTGTGATCGTTCCTTTCATAACGTTCTTTTTATTAAAGGATAGTAAAGTAATTATTAAAGGTTTGCTTCAGCCTATACCTAATAAATATTTCGAAATGTCGTACTGGATATTGAAAAAAGTCAGTATTCAGCTTGGCAGGTTTGTAAGAGGATGGATCTTCGATGCAACGTTTGTAGGTACGATACTAGGATTTGGATTTTTTGGAATCGGGATTGAAAATGCATTGCCGCTTGGTTTAATTTCCGGTATCGGCCATCTTGTACCGTATTTCGGCCCGATAATCGGGGGCATTCCGGCAATAATAATTTCAATTATTCAGTATGGGGATTTATCAAGAGTTCCGTTGATTATAATGCTTATAATTGTTGTTTATATAATCGACAACGGTTTCGTTCAACCTTTTGTTTTTTCAAAGAGTGTCGATATGCACCCGGTTATGATTATTCTTCTAATTTTAGCGGGGAGCCAGGTATTCGGAATTATCGGAATGCTTTTAGCTGTTCCGTTAGCCTCGGTAATAAGAACCGCCACAAAAGAAATTTATTTTGCTTTCAAGAATTACAAAATCGCAAAACTATAACGACGCTTACTACTTATATTCTTTGCCCGCAAATAATGCTCAAAATATCTAACAACTCTTAATGGGTGTATTGAAATTTTCCTGGACTAATAACTTTCCTCCTTAACTTTTGTTGTTCCTTACCGTTATACACTCATTTTTTCATTTTGCTTTTGATGGATTCCATCCGTTGCTAATATTTTAATCCACTTCGAGGATGATCAACTTTTTTAATTCAAAAAAATGTTGGAGGTGACTGTCACGTAGAACAATTTACTAATCTGGGCTACGATGATTGAAAATTCGAATTAAAATTTAATTTATGAGATGGAAAAAGAAATGTAATTATTCGAAGAAAATCTTGTAATTTTGAAATTTTGCAATCATGTAATTTCTAACTTAAACAAGAAGTGCATCAATTATATTTATATCTCCGGCATCAGCTTTTCGATTACATTCACGGAATCTATTCCGTCGGCTTCGGCGCTGAAGTTAGTAATAATCCGGTGGCGAAGTACGGGGATCAATGCAAATTTGACGTCATCAATATTAGGAGTAAATCTTCCTTCCATCACCGCTCTGGTTTTAGCGGCGAGAATTAAATATTGTGATGCTCTCGGCCCGGCTCCCCAGCTAATCCAGTCTTTAATAAATTGAGGGGCTTGACTATTCGTAGGCCTTGTTTTATTTGCAGCATTTACTGCAAATTCGATAACATTTTCTGCGACCGGTACTTTTCTAACAAGCTGCTGAAAATTAATTATTTCCGCTGCCGTAACTACTTTTTCCAATACTGGCAAATACTCGCTTGTAGTAGTTTGGACAATTTTAACTTCTTCTTTAAATGATGGATAATCAAGCCAGAGATTAAACATAAACCTATCTAATTGAGCCTCAGGCAAAGGATAAGTTCCTTCCTGTTCGATAGGATTTTGAGTAGCCAATACGAAAAACGGTTCGCTTAAAGTGTAAGTGATGCCAGCTGCTGTAACTCTATGTTCCTGCATTGCTTCAAGAAGTGCGGCCTGAGTTTTAGGAGGAGTTCTGTTTATTTCATCGGCAAGAATTACATTGGCAAAAACCGGCCCGGAAATAAATCTAAATCCTCTTTTTTTCGAAGTCGGATCTTCTTCAATAATTTCGGTACCTGTTATATCGCTAGGCATTAAGTCGGGAGTAAATTGAATTCTGCTGAATTTCAAATCGATGACTTCTGCTAAAGTTTTGATGAGCAGGGTTTTCGCCAGGCCGGGAACTCCGACAAGTAAGCAGTGGCCTTTGGCCAGCAGGGAAATTAATAATTGATCAATAATTTTATCCTGGCCGATAATTACTTTGGCAATTTCGGTTTTTACCCGGCTTATTTTTTCTTTAAGCTCATCGACAAGCGCAACATCACCCGCAGTTTCAAGCTGGTTATTCAAATTTTACTATCCCTTCTATAAAATTTTTTTTTAATTAACTGAGAATAAATACCTAACGGATTACATCCTGATGTCCCAATAAATTTTATTCTTTAAGCCTTCAATCCAGGCTTTATATTCTTTTTGTTTTTTATACTCGGTGGCAAGTTTTTGAAGCTCCTGGTAATCTTCGTCCAAATTTGCCGGGTGCTGGGGAATTCTTTTCTTTAGATATACGATATGATAACCATAGCTGGAATTTGAATATTCAATTCTTTTAGGAAAGCTTATATCTCCTTCTTTCATATTTGAAACAACATCCAGAAGAGATTTATCCAGTTGGTTAATATAAAAAGTTCCAAGGTCGCCGCCAAACGGTTTCGACTGATCATCCTCATCATATTTTTTTGCATAATCTGCAAACGTGCCGTAGCCCTTTACAATGCTATCTCTAACATCCGTCAGAAATTCTATCGCTTTCAAATCGGCCTGGTTATCTTTTTTTATTTTGATTAAAATATGCCTGCAGTGAATTGATTCGCCTCTTCTTTCCAAAAGCTGGATAATATGAAACCCGACCGGTGTTTCCACAACTCCGGAAATTTGACCCGGCTTTAAAGCAAAAGCAGCAGCTTCAAATTCAGGATAAAAGACGCCTCGTTTCACAAAGCCGAGATCGCCGCCTTCTTTGGCGCTTCCGGGATCATCGGAATATTTCTTTGCCATCTCGGCAAAATCGGCACCGTGTTTTATTGAATCCAGTATGGCTTCCGCAAATTTTTTATATTTTTCTTTTAATTCCGGTGAAGTTTGAGGGTTGCGGAAAATATGCGCAATCTCAACTTTTTCAGGTATTACACCGATACTGTCTTTATAGGATTTGAAAAAATCTTCTACGTCCCTGCGGGTAGCCTGAACATCTCCGAATTTTTTCTGCTGCAGCTTTTGAACCATAATTTGTTTGCGGACTTCATCGTTTAATTCCCTTTTGATTTTTTCGATGCTCATCCCATACACTTGTTCAACTTTTTCAATTGAACCGTATTGCTGTTTAAATAATTGAATCTGGTAATCGATTCTTTGATTCACTTCGTCGTCGGAAACAGTTATTGAATCGAGATTAGCCTGAGTATAAACCAGTTTATCTTCAATCATTGTGTTAAGGACTTGTTTTCTAAGTCCTGGCGCATCGGGACTGATATTTCTTTGCGCGGCAAGCAAACTGGTTTGATAATCCAGTTCACTCTTGCAAATAATTTCATCGCCAACTACCGCAACTATTTTATCTAAAACTTGCTGCGAATGAATAATGCCGGCAAACACGATAAAAATCAACAAAACTTTGAGTTTCATTTTACTCCTAATTTTTTATTTCTATTTCATACTTATCAATCAAAGATTGTAAATAATTATTCATCATATCTTCCTTTCGTTTCTCAATAAATCTTTTCAGCACCCGTGCTTTTACAGCTTCAAAGGGAGGGACTGTTCCTTTAATGAAATTATTTATCAACTGCACAACCGCATAGTCGCCGGTTTCTTCTGCAATAACAATACTTATTTCTTTTGGATATAATTCTTTAATCACTCTCAACAAGCTCACAGGGTAAATTTCCTGTTCTTCGAATAGGCTTTGATAATTATTTTTTATCATTGAAGGTTCGTTTTCAAAATATTCCAATGCCGCCTTCCAGCCATTTTCCAAAGCCAATGTCCTGAATTGAACGGCTTTATCTTCAGTGCCGAATTCAACCAGGTTTAAATAATAAGAATTTCCCAGAAGTTTGAATTCGTTTTTATGGTCTTCAAAATAACTTTGAACATCAAGCGTATCGTAATTTATTTTTTCTTTATTGTACAACCTTTGAATCAACATGGAACCCGCCAATTCCAGCCTCGATTCATTTATTATTTTTTTAAATTCATCTTTATCGGTTATACCCTGTTTCTCAGCTTCCTGGTATAAGACCTGGTTGGTAACCCAGTTTCTTATTACTTCATTTCTATACTTCTTTTTACCAGTAGATTTAAGAATATCCGACAATTCTTTGCCGGTTAAATATGAGTTATTAACTTTTGCAACATAATTTTTAGGCGGATTTTCTTTGCTGCAATTGAACGAAACAATTGCAGCAAGAATAATCACAAAATTGAGGCTAATTTTTCTTAAATGCTTCTTTAAGTTTAGCGTAGTATAACTCCGGTTTATATATCTTATTTAAAGATTCGATATAATTTTTTTCGAGCTTTTTACTTTCAGCGTCTTGATAGGCACCGGAAATTTCTGCTTTCGCATCTTCAAACGTTTTCGGATGAGCCGGACTTACCGCATTTAATTTAACAATCGAATATCCGCCTGCATATCTTTCCGGCATCGAAAATTCGCCTGGTTTTAAACTATCGGCAACTTGTGCCAAAAATGTTGAATGTGCGGCAATCAATCCGTAATGCCCTGCACTTTTCTTGTATTCGGATTTTTCAGTGTATTTTGCAGCAAGCGAGTCAAAACTTTGCCCTTTTTCAAGCTGGGAATAAATATAATTTGCTAATGAGTCTTTCTTAACATAAATTTCACTGATATCAACTCTATCAGGCCACATAAATTTATCTTTATTATTTTCATAATATTGATAGAGTTTTGTGCTGTCCTGGTTTAGTTTACTCCATACTTCTTCATCCTGCAGCTTGAAGATATAAATACCATTCTTATAATCATTCATTAAAGCAGCAAAATCCGGATCGACTTTATCGAGGTCCATAGCAGCTCTATTTAAGATATCATCACCGCTGAACTTTTCGGCGGCTTTAGTAATTACATCTTTTGTTCCCAATTGATTTGAATAATCCGAACCGTTTTCAAGCCGGTCGAGAAAAGCACCTGCTGTTAAGGAATCCCCGGTATAGCTGTAAAGAACATCATCCTTGAAATCTGATAAACCGGGAACAGGGCTTCCTATCCTAATTGAATCGGTATGTGCAATTATTTCATTTAAGGTTGCATCGTTAAGGTTATAATCGTACTTCTTTTTATATCCGTCCAGCAAAGCGTTATATAAATCATGGTAACGGGTTTTTTGAAGCATTTCTTTTAATTCCTTCTCTTCGGAATTAAAGGAGGGATACTCTTGTTTACCCGTCAATTTAATTATATGAAAACCGTAAGGGGTTTGTACGATACCTGAAATATCGCCAACTTTTTTTAGATTGAATGCAGCTTCGTCAAATTCGGGAACCATCTGTCTTCTTTGAAACCAATTTAAATCGCCGCCTTTATCCTTTGAGCCCGGATCGTCGCTGTATTTTTTTGCGAGCTCGGCAAAGTCTGCACCTGCTTTTAACTGCTGCATTACTGAATCGGCGGTTGCCTTGGCATAAGCTGTATCCGGCTTGCCTTTACCATGAGCATAAGAAATCAGGATATGACTTGCCCTGATTTTGGGTATCCTTTGCCTTTTATCGGTTACCTTAATTATATGATACCCGTATCTTGTTTTAACAACTTTCGGATATACTTTTCCAGAATCCGTAGCATATACTGCATCTTCAAATTCCCAGGGCACAATGCCTGATGTCAAATAAAAAAGATCGCCGCCTTTATTTTTAGAAAATCTGTCATCGGAATATTTTTTTGCCATCTCGGCAAAACTTGCACCTTGTTTGATGCTGTCCAAAACAGATTCAGCTAATTGATGTGCTGCAGAATCGCTTCTCTTTCCCTGCAGTGTGGTTATCATTATATGACTTACCCTGTATTCCCATTTCCTCCTGTTGTATAAAGTATCTATCCAGGGATCAACGATATCTTTTTCCAAGATATAAGATACCCCGATTTTTTGTTTATAATCGTTCAACTCATTTTGCAGGGTTGGATCCTGATCGAAGCCGCGTATTTCAGCATCTCTTAACTTCATTCTGAACTTCACATAAAGATCTAAAAAGTTTTCAAGTTTACTCAAACTATCTTTTTCAGCTTGCTCAAATCCTCCGACATTCTTTTCATAAGCTTTTTCAAAATCGTTCATCTTTATTTCATGATTACCAAATTTTGCAACTACTATATCGGCATGTTTGGGTGCACAGGAAGTAATTATGAAGGCCAGCCCAACTATTAGAAGAAGATGAATCCGCATTTAAGCACTCTCCTTATTTTTAATAAAAATTAAAGAATTTTAAGCAGGTATTTTACTTATTGGGGTTCTGAAAGTCAAGGTAAATTTAGCTTTAACAGGGTATCTTTCTATAAGAAATTTGGTAAATGTTATAATAATGGGGAATTTGAGATTAATAAAAATTAATACTTAAGCCTTCGAGGCCGCCCGTCTTAATGAACGATGCAAACCTCGAAGGACTTTAAAAGCTACTTTAGTAAAGTCATCTTTATGGATTTATGAAATCCATCCGCACTTAAGTTAAGAATGTATATGCCGCTTGATAAATTAGATGCATTAAAACTAATATTATGAATACCCTCTGATTCCTTTCCGTTTGCGAGCACTTCTAATTCTCTACCGAGAATATCATAAACTGCAAGCTTGATGTTTGATACTTTTGGTAATGAATAGCTTATTGTTGTAGTCGGATTAAAAGGATTCGGGTAATTCTGATACAGCTTAAAATTTTTCGGATTGTAAATAGATACATCAACAACTTTGCTGTATGTGAAGCCTCCGTTAAAATCAACCTGTTTCAGCCTGTAGCTAATTTTCCCGGTAACAGGATTTTTATCGATATATTCGTAAGAATGAGATTGTGTAGAGGAACCGCTGCCGTTGACAAATCCAATTGATTTAAAATCACTATCACCGATTTTTCTTTGTATTTCAAATCCGTGATTATTTGTTTCGGAAGCTGTTGTCCAATCCAGAGTAACTCTTCCATCAAAATAAATTGCAGTGAAGGAAGTTAATTCAACAGGCAAAGGAAAATATTGTGCAGCATCTACTGCATTCAATATACCCCAACCCATTTGGTTATTTGGATTTGAACTATTGCTGGCAGTCATTCTCATGGCCTCTCTTACCTGAATAGGAGTGAGATTTGGATTGTACTGTAAAATAAGTGCAGCAACTCCCGCTGCAAGAGGACAGCTAAATGAAGTTCCGTCGCCGTATGTATAACCGTGCGGATCGTACGGACTTGCGACATAATCAAACTCTCCCATCGCCATTACATCCGGTTTAATTCGACCATCTACCGTCGGGCCAACACTGCTGAAGCTGGATCTATTACCGGCATCGTCAACCGATCCGACAGCAATAACGCTATCACCGTCGGCAGGTGCATTAAGAGTATTATGCTGTGAATTGTAGCCGTTATTCCCGGCAGAATTAACAACAACAATTCCCCAGCTAACAGCTAAATCTGCCGCAATCGTTATTATAGCAGTATTCCCATCCATATCCTGCCAGGTTAAACTCGGCCAGGGCGGGTCGAAAGTTAAATAGCCAAGGGAAGTTGTTG
Organism: uncultured Ignavibacteriaceae bacterium; assembly: GCA_964556005.1. Lineage (GTDB taxonomy): Bacteria > Bacteroidota > Ignavibacteria > Ignavibacteriales > Ignavibacteriaceae > CAZKUR01. The sequence continues at coordinate 16,048 of CAZKUR010000048.1, forward strand.
TAACATCCACACCTATACTATCAGCCCATTCAACTGCAGCTACCCAGTTATCTTCTTCAATAGGAGTTTCGCTGTCTGTATTTTCTGTTTTTGCAAGAATAAAATTAGCGCCGTAAGCAGGCCCAATCAACTCACCCGGTGAATATCCACCAATTGTTGATAGAGTCTCCGTACCGTGGGATCCGTCGCCGCTGTCTCCGGGAACATTCCATACGGTAGAATCATGATTAACAAAATCCCATTCCGCAATAATATGCAAACTGTCGAACGCTTCATGTGAAAGCAAGCTGAATCCGGCATCCATCGAACATATTGTTATACCAGCTCCACTATAACCCATGTCATGAAGAGCAGGAATATTTATTTGTTCATCCTGTGTATATGAAGGTCCGTAATTCAGCGAGTGAGTTTCATCCTGTTTATATAAATGATGGGACATACTTTCAACTTGTGCTTTTGTATAAGTTTTGCTCTCAGTATTATTGATTTTATATTTTTGTACAACATCTAATTTTTTAACAAAATTAAAGTCAGCTATCTGCAAAAGCATCTCTTTGGTAGCATAGCCACTGATACCGTTAAACCATCTTGTACGCTGATTTATTTTAAAACCTGTCGATTGAACCTGTTGGATATAATTCTGATATACAGGCAAATCCGTGAAGCCGATTAGAGGTTTATTCCCAACAACTTTTTCTCTTCTTTTTAATGATTTTTCACTGACAACCAAAAGAGGATTTTGATAGTATCTTTCAATATTAGGTCCCTTATCCGTAAAGAAAACCCAAACTAAAAGTTTCTCAGTATTTGGAGTATTTGATTCACTGTATTGCAATCTACCCGTAAATTTCTGAAGCGGAGCTTGTGCAAAAAGTGAGATAGAAAACAGAAAAATGAAAGCAGTAAGTGTGTATTTCATTATTACCTCAAAGTATTAAATTAAAACAAACATTATTAAATGATTTTATTATTAGTTTAAAAAGATATCTTTATATGTAATCTGAAAATTTTATCTGCTGTTAAATACAAATTACAAAAAGATGTCAACTTTATTAAATTAAAAAATTTTAATATTACTTCACCACTGTCCCATTTTTTACAAAATTACTAACTGTTAAAACTTCCAATTGTTTATTTTCATTTTCAACAGCTAAAATCATACCCTGTGAATCGAGTCCCATAAGTTTTGCAGGCTGTAAATTAGCAACGACAACAACTTTTTTGCCGATTAAATTTTCCGGTGTATAACTTTTTGCAATGCCTGCTATCACCTGCCTTTCTCCATCATTCAGCTTTATTTTGAGCTTCAAAAGCTTTTCACTTTTTTCAACTTTGTAAGCCTCGACTATTTCCGCAACTCTTAATTGAATTTTACCGAATTCATCAATTGATATTAAATTATCGACTTTTTTTATCTCAGGCTGCGCGCCGTTTTCATTTAATTTATCCATCTGTTTTTCAATAACTTCATCTTCTATTTTGGGAAATAAAATTTCGCCTTTATTTAATTTATGACCGGGTTTAAGATTTTCATTTCCGCATTCATTCCAATTCGTTTTTTCTTTATTTAACATTTTAAATATTTTTTCAGAAGTAAAAGGGATTACCGGTGAAAATAATTCCGCTAATGTATAAATGGTATTCAAACAAATATTTATGGTGGTGGAACATCTTTCTTTATCTTCTTTAATTGACTTCCACGGTTCGGAATCATTAAAGTATTTATTGCCGGCTCTTGCAAGATTCATCGCTTCGAGTACACCGTCCTTAATTTTATAGTTTTCAAATAACGATGCAATCTTTTGCGGATATTCCGAAACAAGCTTTATCATTTCTTTATCGATGTCCAAAAGCTTTTTCCTTTCCGGAACTAGGCCGTCGAAATTTTTATGAGCAAATGTAAACGTACGATTAATAAAATTTCCAAGTATATCTGCCAGTTCACTATTATTCCTTGCCTGAAATTCTTTCCAATAAAAATCAGTATCTCTTGTTTCAGGCAGATTTGCAGCCAAGGTATATCTTAACGGGTCAGCAGGAAAAATGTTTAGAAAATCAATTACATCGATTCCCCAGTTCCTGCTTTTGGAGAATTTTTTCCCCTCGAAATTTAAAAACTCATTTGCCGGTACATTTTCCGGAAGGACATATTTTTTCTTTTCGCCGTCGTTCCAGGCCATTAAAATTGCAGGAAATATAATCGTATGAAATACAATATTATCTTTGCCGATGAAGGCAATGTATCTTGTGTTTTCATCCTGCCAGTATTCTTTCCAGAGATCTTTCTTACCCAATTTTTCCGATAATTCTTTTGCAGCGGATATGTAGCCTAAAACCGCTTCGAACCAAACATAAATTACTTTATTATTAAAATCTTTTAGAGGAACAGAAACTCCCCAATCCAGATCGCGCGTTATTGCGCGGTCCTGAAGCCCATCTTTAAACCAACTCCAGCATTGATTAATAACGTTGCTTTTCCAGCCGAATTTTTCGTCCGAAGCAGTAACATATTCTTCAAGTCTTTTTTGATATTCGCCTAACGGAAAATACCAATGAGAAGTTTCTTTTAAAACAGGGGTTTCGCCAGTAATTTTACTTTTGGGGTTAATCAATTCCGTAGGTTCATAGTTTGCGCTGCAATTTTCACATTCGTCGCTTCTTGCCTCTTCATATCCGCAATTAGGGCATGTTCCTTCAACATAACGATCCGGTAAAAACATATTTGCTTTGGGATCAAAAAACTGCAAGGATTTTTTTTCTTTTAACAAACTGCGGTTGTAAAATTCAAGAAAAAATTCTTTTGCTGTTTCATGGTGAACCGGCAGGGTAGTCCTTGAATAAATATCGAAATCCATCCCGAATTTTTTAAAGGCCTCTTTATTTATATTATGAAATCTGTCTACTATTACCTGGGGTTTTGTTTTTTCTTTATCGGCTGTAATAGTAATGGGAACACCATGCTCATCCGAACCGCATATATAAATAATGTCTTCGCCTTTTAACCTATTATACCTTACAAAGATATCAGCCGGTAAATAGGCACCGCTTAAATGTCCAAGATGAATAGGGCCGTTTGCATAAGGTAAAGCCGAGGTAACCAGAATTTTCTTTTTTGCCAAAATCTGTCTTTCAGAAATATTTATATCAGAATATAAATATAAATAAATTTTGAAAGTAAATTGTTATTTAAGTTATGCGCTGTAGGCTAATTTAAAATAACTATTTTAAGCTTTTAATAACCTTTTCAAATTCCTTACTTGTCAATCACGGAGTTTTAAGATTTATATAATTATAATTTCATTTACTTTCTTTAAAAAGAGACTTATTTTTACATAGTTTATTTTTAAAAACAGAGGGGATAGGGAAAAACATATTTACATACCGTTTTCACCATCCTCATCACTTAAAATGGAAGGTTAATATGGAATCAATAAAAAAATTAAATGTCGAAACCAAATGTGTGCATTCAGGTATCGGAGAATATGAATATGGTGCGGTAGTTCCGCCGATTTATCAAACTTCAACTTTTAAATTCAACTCAGTCGAAGAAGGTGCGGATTTATTTGCGGGTAAAGCCAAAGGTTATATCTATACCCGTATGCTTAATCCAACTGTTGAAGCTTTGGAAAACAGCATTGCCGAACTTGAAGAAGGTTATAAGGCATTAGGCTGCGGAAGCGGAATGGCTGCTATTCATACTTTATTCGCAAGCGTGCTTCAATCCGGGGATCATGTGATATGTTCGGAATCCGTTTATGGACCTACTACAACACTACTTAAATCAGTGATGAGCAAGTTCGGAATTAAGAGTACATTTGTAGATACAACAAGTTTAGATAATATTAAAAAAGAAATAACACCTGAAACTAAGTTAATCTTTATAGAAACTCCCGGAAATCCTACACTCGCAATCTCGGATATTACGGCGATTGCAAAACTTGCACACGAATCCAAAGCAAAACTCGCAGTAGATAATACATTCATGAGCCCTGTTCTTCAAACTCCACTTACACTTGGAGCAGATTTTGTTGTTCATAGTTTGACAAAATTTTTGAACGGGCATGCGGATGTAGTCGGCGGCGTAATTATTGTAAAAGATGAAAATGACTATTTGCAATTCAGAAAAACACTTAACCAATTAGGAGGCGTAATCGATCCTTTTAATGCTTTTCTCGTTCATAGGGGAATTAAAACTTTAGCCCTTCGAATGAAAAAACATTGTGAAAGTGCTCAGATTATTGCCGAATATCTTGAAAATCATAAGGCAGTAAAATGGGTTCGTTACCCGGGATTGAAAAGCCATCCGCAATATCAAACAGGACAAAAACAGCATAAAGGTCCCGGCGGGATGATTACCTTTGAACTTGAAGGCGGATTGGAAGCCGGAAAAATTTTGATGAACTCGGTAAAAATTTGTCAGCTTGCAGTTAGTCTTGGAGGCGTTGAATCATTAATCCAGCACCCAGCAAGTATGACTCATTATTCGATGGGAAAAGAAGCAAGAGAAGCAGCAGGTATTTCAGATGGCTTAGTTAGACTTTCCGTTGGTGTCGAAAATGTTCAAGATTTGATTAACGACCTTGATTTAGCTTTAAATAAGTTGACAGCTAAAAACTTAGCTTTAACCGATAGATAGAATCTTTGCAAGTGCCATTCTATTTAGGGATGGCACTTTTTCACAATTTTCCGCACCTTACCGACAAATTTCCGCTGCTCACCGATTTCTTATTTAAAATACTAATATCACTTTATAATTTTGGTATGTAAAAAATAGTATACCGAAAAAAATCTTTACTGCATTATAAAATTGAAAGATGATATTATGGAAATACTAATTTTAAAAACCGATATTAATTCTAAAGATGAATTTATAATAGTTAAAAATAGTTTGAATCAATTATATAGCCTAAACGAATGTACAATTGATCTTGAAGACAGGGACAGGGTTTTACGTATAATCGGTGACAGGCTTAATCTTTATGATATTACTTCACAGGTAAAAACTCTTGGCTTTTTCTGTGAAGAACTTATTGATTAAAAAATTTGGAGTATAATTTAAGGAGCATAAATGAAAAACAATCAATCCAGAAATATTTCAAGTTCAAGATTAGCGCTCGGTTTAATTTTAATTGCACTTGGAGTATTATATTTTTTAGACAATATCGATGTTATTACATTCGATTTTGGCCATGTACTTTTCTCGTGGCCGATGTTTATTACGGTAATCGGATTAATAATTCTGCTCAATTCCCGGAATAGATTTTTCGGAACATTGCTTCTATTCATCGGATTATTTTTTCTCCTTCCGAGAATATTTCCGGAGCTTCACTATAACTCAGGTATAATCTGGCCAATACTAATCATCATCCTCGGCGTTTCAATTTTGGTGAAAAGAGGGCATCATTGGCATGACGATGCAAAAGGTTTTTTCCCCGGCAAAAAACAAATAAACCTTGATAAATTTGATGAAGCTGCCGTATTCGGAGGCGGTGAAAAGCTTATACGTTCCGATAACTTTAAAGGCGGAAATCTTCTTACAATATTCGGTGGATTGGAAATAGATCTCTCTCAATGTAAGTTGGCCGACGGAGATAACTATATCGATGTGCTGGCAATTTTCGGCGGAACTACTCTTGTAGTTCCAAAAGAATGGAATGTAAGAGTAGATATACTTCCGATATTCGGCGGATTTGGCAAAAAAGGTTACCGTATGTCTGAGGCCGAAATCGACAGGACAAGATCATTGATTATTAAAGGGACCGTAATTTTCGGAGGTGGTGAAATTAAATATGTATAATCATTCGAAAAAACAATGAAAAAAAATCCGCTTTTTGAATCGGTTAGATATTTTTACTTTTATCTTTCTTTCTGGATTGTAATTACCATTCTGTATATTCTTGTTTTATACTTCGGCACCAACATTAAACTGCCCATTATTATTTATGACGGATTAATCTTTAATTCACTAATTTGCGGATTAGGCATAAGCTTCTGGTACTCGGTAAAATATGTTCCGCTTGAAGAAACGTCGCTAATTAAAATTTTTATTAGCCATTTTGTCGCTGGTATTATTGCTTCTATTGTCTGGTTGGCTTTAGGTTATTCAATCCTAAATTTTGTACTCGATAATAACACTTCATATCAAACATTTTTCTACAGCTCATTACAATGGAGATTTTTAATAGGTCTTCTTTATTATTCGATGATAATTTTATTTTACTACATTTTTATAATCTCAAAAAACCTCGAGGAAAAAGCGACAAAGGAAAAGAAACTACAAAATTTGGTAATCGAAGCCGAATTGAAATCATTAAAATTCCAGATAAATCCTCATTTTATTTTTAACAGCTTAAATTCAATGAGTGCATTAACAGACATTGAGCCGGCGCGAGCAAAAAGTATGATACTGAAGCTTGCAGATTTTTTAAGATTCTCCCTTGCAAATTCTGAAAAGCAAAAAAACCTGCTCGAGGAGGAAATAAAAAATATAAAACTCTACCTGGATATCGAAAAAATAAGATTCGGTGACAAGTTTGAATTTACCCCTGAGATTGATGATGACGTTTTACAATTGCCGCTTCCAAGCATGATTTTGCAGCCGTTATTTGAAAATACAATCAAGCATGCCGTTTATGAATCAACAGACAAAGTTTTTATTTCGTTTATTTGTAAAAAGGAAGATTATTTTCTAAAAATAATTATCGAGAATAATTTCGATCCGGGTTGCCTTTCAAAAAAAGGAACTGGAATCGGATTGAAAAATATCAGCGACAGGTTAAAATTAATTTATAACAGGGATGATCTAATAAATATTTCTAAATACGATAGTTCATTTAAAGTTTCAATTAAAATTCCAATTTAGGTAGTTCACAGAGATAGGAAGTGTACAACCTAAAATGAGGAGTTCGTTACGAACCCGAACTCACGTTGCCGCACATTAGTAGGCCGGGTGAAGTCCGATTTCATTATTCGAAATCGAGATCTCGCCAAAGGCCGATAATTTCAACCTTTAAAGAATCAGAGGTGAGATTGTCCGCCAATGACGAGACCTCGTTCTCTTTTAAGCGGGACCTCGTCTTTGACGGGCAAAGCGGGCTTCACTTGAGGACTTGTTACTAATGACGAATTCTTTTAATATTTTACCTTTTTTCTATCGTCATTGCGAATGAAATGAAGCAATCTAACCTTTTATTTTTAAGAATAGAGATTGCTTCATCCCGATTCAGTATGTAAAATAGAAGTCACTCGGGATTTGCAATGACTGTTAATATAGTGTTTCGTTTTTAAATTATTATTATCCGCTTAACATAAATAACTGTCATTCATTGGATAAACAAAATCGAGTTTTTTTCGATAACTCACAATGACGATTGAAAAGATTTTTATTATTTTAAATTAACTGAAAAAGTACGATCATCATGCAAGAAAAAATTAAAGCATTAATAATCGATGATGAAGAATTAGCCCGTAGCATCATAAAAAAATATCTCATGGATTTCCCGGATATTGAATTAACAGGCGAGTGCAGCAGCGGCTTTGAAGGGATAAAAAAAATTCATGAAGATAAACCCGGGATAATTTTTCTCGATATTCAAATGCCAAAAATAAACGGGTTTGAAATGCTTGAATTAATTGAGGAACCTCCGGTTATAGTTTTCACTACGGCTTTCGATAATTATGCGGTAAAAGCTTTCGAAGTAAATGCAGTAGATTATCTTCTTAAACCATTTTCACAGGAAAGATTTTCAGAAGCGCTTCAAAAGGCAATCGAAAGATTTAATGAGACTAAGAGTGAAAACCAATCTATTAAAAAGCTAATAAATTATAATAATGATAATACGGAATTACTGGACAGAATCGTAATTAAGGACGGAACTAAAATTTCAATTTTACCTATTGAAAAAATAAAATTTTTTGAAGCTAAAGATGATTACGTACTTATTTGCACCGAAATAGGAAATTTCCTCAAGCCGCAAACAATGAAATATTTCGAAGATCATTTAAACCCCAAAGATTTTATCAGGGTTCACCGTTCGTACATAGTTGCAATATCCAATATCGACAAAATAGAATCATCCTTAAAGGATAATTATGAGGTTATCCTCCGGGATAAGACAAAAATCCCCGTCAGCAGAACCGGCTATTCAAAACTAAAAGAATATATTTCACTGTGATAATACTGATGAAAATTTTTGGACAACCGCATTCTGAATTAACTTGGCAGTCCCCTCATAACCCATTTTAGAAGTATTTACTATTAAATGGTATAAAGTCGGATCATCGATATCCTGATGGAAGAACGACCAAAAATAATCTTTTCGCGCCTGGTCTTCTTTTTTAACGTAGACCATTGCTTCTTTTTCCGTCAGGTTATGAAGTTCCATCGCATGTTTTATCCTTGCATCGGCAGGAGCAATCAGACGCACGTGAAAAGCATTGCTCAGCTTAGATGCAATTGCCGAACCACCGCGTCCGACTATTATCGCATTGCCCATTCTTGCAAGCTGCAGTATTGTTTCGGTCGTTTGATGCACAATCGTCCATTGAGAAACATTCAACCCGAGAAAGTCCGCAACAATGTTGTCGATATTTTTGTACTTATCCTCTGCCATATAGCTGCGAATTAAAGCCGGAAGGTTATGATCCTTAATTACTTTTTCGATTAAGTTACGGTCGAAATAAGTCCATTCACCGGAAAAATTTTTATTGCTGTCCATCATATCGGTAAGTATTTCACCCACGGCGATAGCGCCTGCACCTGCCTGTCTGGAAATTGTTATGCATGGATTTGGTTTTTTACGGAATAACTTACGCTCCTGCTGCTCGGAAAGACTTAACTGCGTTTCTATATAACGCCTGCATTTTTCATATGCCCCTACTGCCAGCATTTTCTCATCTCCCTTCTTATAAATTTTTAGTGAAGAGGAAAAGAATTACACCTGAAATATACATTTTAGGAAATAATTATCAAGAGGAAGGAAAGATTCTTTTTTATTCTTAAACAGTATTAATTTGTTTGACTTCCGGCATGTGAAACCAGTCTCTTATAATCTGCAATTCTTTGCCGTTTGTCAATAAATTAATAAATTCATTTTTTGCAGATGTATACCTGTAATCTTTTTCCCATTTGGAAATATTTTCGGTAATTTGCTTAATTGCATCAATTATAAAATAAACTTCATCGGTCTGTAAAGTTGGATGAAGCGACATCCGAACCCAGCCGGGTTTTTCGGAATTGTCTCCATGGTCGATTTTATCAGTAATATGTTTTGAAGAATTTCTGTCGATATGTAGAAGATAATGTCCATAAGTTCCTGCACATGAACATCCGCCTCGCATTTGAATCCCGAAACGGTCGTTCAATAATTTAACAATTAAATTATAATGAATGTTATCGATATAAAAAGATATTGCTCCAAGCCGGTTTTCAATATTATCAGCCATTATGTGCAGACCGGGAATTTTCCTCAATCCCTCAAAAGTTATTTTTACAAGTTCCTCTTCCCTTTTAAGTAAGTTATTTATTCCCATTTGTTCTTTTAATTCAACACACAACGCCGCTTTTATTGTCTGCAAAAATGCCGGGGTTCCTCCGTCTTCTCTTAATTCAATATTATCCACGAATTTTTGCTGACCCCAGGGATTTGTCCAATCGACGGTACCGCCGCCCGGATTATCGGGAATTTTATTTTTATATAATTTGGAATCAAAAATTAAAACGCCGGCAGTGCCGGGTCCGCCTAAAAATTTATGAGGTGAAAAGAAAATTGCATCAAGCTTTTCCATCGGATCTTCGGGATGCATATTAATTGAAACATAAGGAGCAGAACATGCGAAGTCAATAAAACATAAACCGCCGTGTTCATGCATCAATTTTGCTAATTTATGATAGTCCGGCTGAATTCCCGTAACATTAGAACATGCAGTAAATGATCCGATTTTTAATTTCCTGTTTTTATATTCTTTGAGTTTCTTTTCAAAATCATTTAAATCGACATGGCCGTTTTCATCCGGTGATATAATTACTACATCTGCAATAGTTTCATTCCATGAAGTTTGGTTTGAATGATGTTCCATATGAGTAATAAATACGACAGGCCTTAACTCTTCAGGAATATTTAAATAGCCGGATAATTGTTCCGGAACTTTCAAACCAAGAATTCGCTGCCACTTATTCACAACGCCTGTCATCCCGGAACCGGCAGTAATAATTTTATCATCCGGTCCGGCATTTACATGATCCTTAATTAATTGATGAGCTTGATGATAGGCTAAAGTCATTGTTGTACCTGTAACGCTGGATTCGGAATGGGTATTCCCTACCAAAGGTCCAAAAACATCTGTTACTTTCTGTTCAATAGGTTTGTACAATCTCCCGCTGGCAATCCAATCGGCATAAATTAATTTCTGCTCACCGTATGGAGTAGAAAACGTAAGATCATAACCGATTGTATTTTTTCTAAAAGGTTCGAAATATTTTTCCAAGTCTTTCATAATTAATCCAACTGTTACATTATTAATTCAGAAATATAAGAATTTTACACGGGAATATCATCTGATTTACTATTGATAATGAGTAAACACATATTTTTAATTTGAAATTTTTTTTAATACCAAATTTACTAATCAAATAATTGAAGAATTATTTATTAAAAAATAACAGGTAATAAGGTAACCGAACTGGTTTACTGTTTTTTTACTAAGATTTTTATATCCTAATAAGGTTATCATTTTTTGTTAGATGTCTAACTTAATTAATCAGAAATATTAGCCTTCATTGTTATTTCTGTTTTTGGAAAATTTATTTTCCCTAATCTGTCCTTAGTTTTTTTAATTGATAAAATTCTTCGTTAGATCATATTTTTTTAGTTTTTTCTATTATTGTTATAACAAATTTTAAAAAATTTAACCTTATTTTTTCATTAACCTTAGTAATTTCAGTAAAGACCAAAAATCTACCATATTTCTTTTTTATGCTGCTTGGATAGTAAACCGAGATTAATGTTTGCATTAATATTACAACTCTTATATTTTATGTACAAAACATAACGGTTTAATAATTATTGATTTGGTGAAAAAGTCTCTTGAAAAAAATTCATCTCAACTTAATTTTAGAAAACGGAAATAAAATGAAAATAGTGACAGCAGCAAAAGCACGAAACAATCTTAATCAATTAATCGATGAAACTGCAAAAGTCAACGGGCCAATTTATATTTCCGGGAAAAGAAAAAATGCATTACTACTTTCCGTTGAATATTGAAAAGCAATTCAAGGAACAATTTATTTATTATCTATTCCGAAAATGAAAGAATCAATAATCAATGGAATAAAAATACCGTTAGACAGATGTTCAAATAACTTAAATGGTAAATTGAAATTACAGTTTTTTAAAATCAACTTTGACTATGAATCATCTAACTGAAAAGTTTTTTCCTTTTGACTTTCCGCCGACACCAAGGCTTTGGCGGATAAATTTAATTTCGACTTTCCGCCTTCCGCGAGACTCGTTTTCAACGGTTGTCTGCTTCTCAGTGCCACTTAAACATCTTCAACCCAATTCCGAAAAAAACTATTCCAATAACCGAAAGTATTAAAAACGGAAGTAGAATATTACTAACTCCATTGCCTTCAATAAAAATTCCTCTTATGCCGTCTGAAAGTAAAGTAAGCGGCAGAACTTTTATATAAGGGATAGTCCAACCCGGGAAATTCTGGTAACTGAAAAATATTCCCGACAAAACCATCATCGGCAGACTCACGACATTGATTAAACCGTTGCCTACTTCGGTATTTGATGTTCTCGAAGAAGCAAAAATCGAGATGCCCGCAAATGCAGCGTTGCCTGCGATAAAAATAAGAAATAATGCAATTAAACTTCCTTGAATCGTTATATCAAATACAAGGTACGTGAAAAGAAAAAGCAACGCTCCTTCGATAAAATTCATTGCGGTACGCACGATAATAATTGAAATTAGAAAATATGATTTTTTCATTGGGGTGGCCACCATACGCCGCAGTAATTTTTTAGATCTCCTCTCAATAGTTCCGTAACTCAATCCCCATAATGAAGACATCATAATTCCCATCGCAATTAAGCCTGGGACGAAGAAATCAATATATCTCGTTCCTTTAATAGTTAAAGGTGAAATATCCTCATTACTGCTAACAGGCTTATAATCATGATGCTCAAATACTTGAGACAGGTTTAGATAAATTAATTGTGCATCGGAATTTAAAGGATCAAAATGGTAATCAATCTTGTTATTCTTTTCATTGATTATCATATCCCATTTGCCGCGCTTTAATAGTTTAATTGCATTATCCCAGCTTGTTATTTGAAAATAATAAATTGTCTTGCCCAGCTTTTTATTTTCAATTGTGAATTTATACTTTGCAGGTTCATTGTCATTTGCAGAAATTTTTTCCGTTCTATTATTTAAAAATGAATCTATTGCAGAATTATAAAAATTTGCAGATTGAGATTTGACTACCGCTATGTTTCGTGTAACATTGGACTTCTGTGTAAAAGCAATTCCCAAACCTAAAGACATCAGCATTGGAAATATCATACCCCAAAATAAAACTCCCGGTGTACGCAGAATTTCTTTGGCATTTGCCTTTGTCAATTCAATTAACTGCTGCATTATAAACCTCTTCATGTAAATGACGGCCGGTTAATGAAGTGAACAAATCATCCAGAGTCTTCTTTCTGCTTTCGAGATTTTTAAGCTGTAGATTGTTTTTTTTCAGAAAGCTCAAAAAATCTATCATCTCCGATTCAATGTCTTTAATAAACACGGTACCTTTTTGATTTGTTGTATCCCAATTTATTTCAAAAGGCGAACTTGAAAATAAACCGGCAGTACCATCAACCGGATTCTCAATTGTAAACTCTATTATTTTCTCGCCTGAGTTATTATCTAATAATTGTTCAAGCGTTCCTTCCTCAAGTATCTGTCCTTGATCGATAATGATTATATAATCGCATAACTGCTCAGCTTCTTCCATGTAATGAGTCGTTAAGATCAACGAAGTCTGAGAAAGTTTTTTCAATTTCATTAGTATAGCCCAGACTTCCCTTCTTGCAACGGGATCCAGTCCTGTAGTCGGTTCATCAAGAAGTAAAATTTTCGGATTATTAAGAAGAGCAACGCCTAAAGCTAATTTTTGTCTTTGACCACCGGAAAGATTAACCACATAAGATTTCTTTTTCTCTTCAAGCCCGATCATCTCAACAACTTCTTCCACACGATTTTTGCTTAATTGATAAAAACTTGCAAAGAGCTTAAGTGTTTCCAATACATTTAATTTATCAATAAACTTTGTCTCTTGAAGCGAAATTCCGATTAGATGATGGAGTTCATCTTCATTTCCTTTCCAGTGCTTTCCCATAATCAGGATTTCACCTGAATCCGGTTTTTGAATTCCTTCAATCATTTCAACAAGCGTTGTTTTACCTGCACCATTTGGACCGAGTAATGCCGTGAACTGCCCTTTGCCGATTTTCAAATCCACTCCTCTTACGGCTTTAACTGCTTTGAAGGATTTGAAAATTTTCTTTACCTCTACTGCAGGGAAAGTATTTTCATTTTTAATTTTTTGTTCGGACATAATTCCAGATTAAATAAAAAAATTTATTAGGCTTGAATTGATAAATCTAAATTTATTTTAGATTAAGAAAGAGAACAAATTTAACGTATTCATATTCTTGAACAAAATATATCATAAATACTTTTGACTATTAATGAATCTCCTATTTAATGTAAACGGCTTTTTTAATAATTTTAATTCCAAATTTTAAAAATAAAAAAATACTTCATGCATTACATAATAGGAATCGACGGAGGAGGGACGAAAACAACATGTGCAATTGCAGCAGGCAATAATACAGTTTATCAATGCATAGGAGGTCCGTCAAACTTCCTTACCTTAGGAATAGAAAAAACCTCTCAAAATATTTTTAATTTGATTTATGAAGCCGTTAGAGTAGTAAACCATGTTTCATCCGACGAATTAACTGTTTACATTGGTACAGCCGGAGCTGGAAGAATAAATGACGCAAATAAATTGTCGGATTCAATTATAAAATTAGCTTTAGCAAAAGAATTAAAAATCGATAACCTTAAAGTCGATACAGATGCAAGGATTGCCCTGGAAGCGGCATTCCCCGACAAACCCGGATGTATCTTAATTTCCGGTACTGGTTCGATTATGCTCGGCAAAAATGAAAATGATATAATTTTCCGGGTCGGTGGTTTCGGCAGATACATCGGTGACGAAGGTAGTGGATATTCTTTGGGGAAAAAAGCTTTGAATGCGGCTGCAAAAGAAATAGATGAACGCGGTGAAAGGACTATAATTACAAAATTACTATTTAAAGAATTGAATATATCATCCGCAGATCAATTAATTTCCAAAATACATCAACCGGATTTTAAAATAGCTTCAATCACAAAAATTTTATTCGAAGCTGCAGAATTAGACGATAAAATTTCATTAAGTATTCTCAAGGAAGAAACAGGCGAACTCATCGAACATATTAAAGCGATGTTAAAAAAAATGAAGAAAGAAAAATTGGATATTTCATTTGCAGGAAGTATACTGGAAAATGAAAATATTTTTTCAAATCTTTTAAGAAAAAAAATTGAAGAGGAATTGCCGAATATTTCTATTCACAAAGCAGAAAATCCGCCCGTTATGGGAGCAATAAT